>CAZDFI010000084.1:0-438 GCA_964504725.1 uncultured Enterobacteriaceae bacterium | reverse complement strand
GCAAACACTCGGCGACGTTATGAACAATATCCTTGCTCCTGTACAAAAACCATTAACCATCCCTGTCGATCAACCGGGGCCTTTCGTCATTCTCCTGACCGGGGTCAATGGTGCCGGCAAAACAACCACCGCAGGCAAGCTTGCCAACCACTTTATGAGCCAGGGGAAAAGTGTCATGCTGGCAGCTGGTGATACTTTTCGTGCCGCTGCAATAGAACAATTACAAGCCTGGGGTGAGAGGAATAAAATTCCGGTGATCGCGCAACATCAAGGCGCTGATTCTGCCGCCGTCATTTTCGATGCCTTACAATCTGCAAAAGCTAATAATATAGATATACTCATCGCAGATACTGCTGGCAGGCTACATACCCAGGACAATTTAATGGATGAGCTTAAGAAAATTCACCGGGCTATCGGCAAATTTGATGATGCGTTGCA
>CAZDFI010000083.1:6762-11064 GCA_964504725.1 uncultured Enterobacteriaceae bacterium | reverse complement strand
TATCAGAAAAATGTAGAAATAATTATTTCTACATTAAGAAAAAACAGGGTTATTTGAAAAAATAAACCATCAGGAATTAGCGACCATTGAAGATCGGGTGGATATAATTGACGTGCATGAGGGTAATGTCATCCTTGAAGAAGGAGAATCCGGTGATTGTCTTTTTGTAGTTGTGACTGGAGAATTAGATGTATTCACAGTCAATGGGAATAACAACATATGTGTTCTTGCACACCTTGAAGCAGGTGATTATTTTGGTGAACAAGCCATACTTGATGTAAATAATGGTAAACGTAATGCATCTGTAATTGCGGTCGCCCCATCAAGACTTATCAAAATACCAAAAATTCTTTTTAGAAAAATCCTGATAAGAGATAATGAATTATCTATGGCACTTAATAAGAAAAAAGTTATTCAGAAAATTGAAAACGAACTAACACTAAGCGCAAGTGCTTGAATATCAAGTATTTAAAGTTTTAGATTGATAACCCATCCAAGTAATTTTAAGAGGCTAAATAAATGAAACAATCACAATTATCTTTTACCTTATGCATGGCTATATTGCTTTCAGCGGGCAGTGCCATAGAAAGTCGCAAGACGTTTGCTGATAACGTTACCACTTATTGGGGCAGCTCATCTGGAGAGGTCTGGAAGAGTGGATCCAATGAGTGTTGGCAAGGCAAAAACGGGAATGTCGATATGGCATGTAATGGCGTTGTTGAAGCACCCGTTGTCGCTGAAGAAGACACGGCTCACTATTGGCTAGATGATCAGGATTATGATGGTGTTGTTGATGGTCAGGATCATTGTCCATCCACGCCCGAAGGCGTTACTGTAGATAGTAATGGTTGCGCAATTGATTCCGATGGTGATGGTGTACCGGATTATCTGGATCAATGTCCAGGAACTCCACTGGGTGCCATTGTCGATCTGAATGGTTGCCCATATACAATCCTTAAGTTGTCAGATGTTCATTTTGCGTTTGATAGTGCGCTTCTGTCCAGCGAGGCAAAATCGCTCCTCAATAGTGCGATATCTGCCATTAATGCAAATCCATCAACTGTGAGTGTCGAGGGATATACCGACGATACAGGATCAGATGAATATAATCTGGGCTTATCGCAAAGACGAGCACAGTCTGTTGTTGATTATCTGGTTTCGCAAGGTGTGGATAGTTCGAAACTGAAAGCCGTAGGTTACGGTGAAACGTCTCTCACTTCATCTAACGCAACACGTGAAGGTCGTTCACAGAACCGGCGTGTTGAGATTAGGAACCGTTAATCGTTTCTAATTTTAGATGAACTTCCAGGGCAAGGAGAAATCCTTGCCCTTTTTTTTGCTTGATGAAATTAATACTACATCTGTTTTGCGCGTGCAGTCAGCGTAGTATCTCGACGATAATAATTACGGTTACAGAAGTTCTGGTAAATGCACCAGGTCATTCTTATTCTACAATGCCTGCAGCACCTTTATTGAAACAATAGTGTTACTTCAAGCAGGAGAGTATCTTTTTGAACGAAGTCTTCAGATGCTGTTTAAAAAAACAACATTATTGTGAACGCTATAAAAGCGACCATATAAAATAGTGGGATAATATAATAAAGATTCATTTGTTAATTACACTTTATAAAATAATGCCAGTTAATGATTTCTCTGCGCTTAACTTGCAGGAGGTTATGGCAAGAGTTACTAAAAACTGAACCAGAATCTGGGATGTTGTTACACGCATGATGCATCACCCTTGCCTATGTTTAAAACTACGATACTTCAGAAATAGATCCTAAATGAAATCAATCAGGAAGTATGCCCGTCAAACACACTACAATTTATAGTGTCAAGACTTGCAATAGACTATGAATCAAGATCCAGGTGTTAAATTTATCGATTATTCTCTCCTTTGAATAACTTCTGTTATCAAAATTTAGAAACCATAGATGGCATGAATTCTCACGTGGGCTTGACGTATCATTCGATATCATTTGTGGAATATCAGCAGCACCATATAATTGACACCTATATATGAGTGTCCTTATCGAACAACTTCCTGCATTAGGCGTTGGTGCAAGTCTAAGCCTTTCATCCAGACCCGATCCGGTGGCCCTGGTCAATAGTGCAGGGGGGCCAGGCTTTGTTGAGTATGCGGGGCTTGCCGATGTCGATGCGGTGATTGATGAAGTTGAACGTTTACGTGCGGCCGGTGTACCTGCCCTGTTTCATCCCTCGTATATTAACTTTTGTGGTTCTTTTGCCAACTCATCTATTTGGCTTGAAGAAACGGCACGACACATAGAGGCAGTTCGTTCTCCATGGTTTGCCCAGGATTGTGCCTACTGTTTCTGGCAGGAAGGGGCAGGGTATTCCTCACAGTTGGGTTATTTTATTCCACCTATCTTCAATCAAGCTTCCCTCGATCTTACTATTGAACGCGTTAAAGAAGTCCAGGCCGTAATGTCTGTACCTGTTGCTATTGAACCACCCCCTGTGACTTTTGTTGCCGGGACTATTCCGTTGTTTAGTTTTTTTGGTGAACTGTCGCGAGCAACTTATTGTGCCCTTTTGTTAGATATGGGCCATCTGGTCTCTTATGAAATGGCCAGTGGCAGGAAAGTGCGTGATGCCCTGGACGAATTACCCTGTGATCGTGTGGTAGAAGTTCATGTCGCCGGGGGACGCCTGAAAAAGGGTGATGGAGGATCTATTTATGTAGATGCGCATGAGTGTGCGATTCTTGAAGAAACCTGGCAGATGTTCGATGCAATGTTACCTGAATTACCCAATGTAAAGGCGGTCTGCTACGAGTGCGAAGGGGTCGATGAGAATACCGTATTGACGACACTTAAAAAAATACGACATATAGTAAAAAATAAAAGTATTAGTCAATCACTGCGTGAAAATTTCTGCAAAAATTCAACAACTGCATTCGCAGGATATGAACTGGACGATCATGAATTAAATGATTTTAAGGAAATTCGCCCGGATGCCATCGAACTCGATGCATCGATGAGAACGTATCTGATACTGACGCAGATTTGTCGGCAATTTCCAGTGACCTTCAGTATGGTTTCTTCTCTTCAAAACGGGACAAATCTTCTCAAGGATTTAATTAATCTACAGACGATGCGTTGTCACCCGGCAGAGCGTGCCAGCGTATTCGGTTCACAGCTTCGTGAACAATTGCCTGCCCAGAAACCTGATACTGAATTTGACTCAGAAAAAGAACAATCAATCATTACTGCAATATTGGAAGCAGAACTGGGCATGGCCTGGATCGGTGCAACACTGAAGCGTCAGGTATTGGCAGGCGGAACGCCTTCAGAAATCGTCGTTCAAAGCTGTACAGATTGGTTGGATAAACCAGTTAAATTGGCTGCTTATGTGAGTGCAGCGATTATTCCGCAATCTTATTTAAAATTAAAAGGAACATTATGTCCCTGTGAAGACGCGGTACTTTGGGCGCATCTAAACAAGAAGCCACTATCTGCGACACTGCGCAAAAGTACACTCGCAAATGAAGAACCAAAGTTATTCATTACCAGGGTACATATCAGTACTTTTTCTCACTGTGAGCCGACAGTGGATCATTACACCGTTGAACTCTCCGATGAATTTGCACCTTTATTCCAGCACGTCAACGGTTCGATGGGTACTGCCCAGATACTAGCGCACCTCAGGCAGGCCGGAGCAACAGCGGAGATTCTGAGTGGTGTTGAGGCAGGATTTCATCAACTTTTAACGAATGGGATGCTTGAGTTTGCATAAAGATATGAATTATTTTGATTTAAACTGCCGGCAATGTCCACGGCTGGCAACTTTTCTTGATGAAGTAAAAGAAAAACATCCGGATTACCACGCCAGACCTGTACCGCCTTTTGGCGTGGATGATCCAAAATTACTCATTGTCGGCCTTGCACCGGGAATGCATGGTGCAAATGCGACGGGCAGACCATTTACCGGTGATCATGCGGGTATTTTGCTCTATAAGGCGCTGTTTCACTTCGGTTTCTCAAATCAGGCGTCGGCCACGCGTGCGGATGATGGCCTGGAATTGATTCGTTGCCGGATTAGTAACGCCGTTAAGTGCTTGCCTCCGTCAAATAAACCTACAGGGGAAGAAATCAATGTCTGTAATCAATTTCTCAGCACAGAACTGAAAACACTTGCGCCAGGGACAGTGATTATGGCATTAGGTCTGGTTGCTCACAAAGCCGTCGTCAAGGCACGCAATCTCAAGCAAAAAGACTATCCTTTCGGGCATGGACAGGTATCTGCGTTAGGTGATGGACAATGGTTGATAGATTCTTA
>CAZDFI010000083.1:0-6752 GCA_964504725.1 uncultured Enterobacteriaceae bacterium | reverse complement strand
TCATTGCAGTCGATATAACACGCAGACACGTCGATTGACCCAAGCAATGTTCTATGATATTTTCGATAATATACTTGAACTAATTAATATATCTAATTAATATATCTAATTGATATATATACTATTAATATGTCTAGTATAGAAGGAAATAAGAGCAAACCATCTGATTCAATTTCGCTTGAATCAGTTTCCTCTGATCCAGCTCCAGCAAATGCTCCTGTATTCGATTCGACCGCCTTTCTGAAAGGTTTAACGGGCAAACCCGGGGTTTACCGGATGCTAGATGATTCGGGCAAAGTTCTCTATGTTGGCAAGGCCCGAAATCTAAAAAAGCGGGTCTCAAGTTACTTTACACGTGCGGATACCTCCCCCAAGACACGCGCTATGGTTGCACAGATCAGAGGCATCGAGGTGACAGTAACGCATACCGAGAAAGAGGCACTGATTCTTGAAAACAATCAAATCAAGCGATTAAAACCGCGTTATAACATCTGGTTCAAGGATGATAAGAGTTATCCCTATATCTATCTTTCTACTGATCATGATTTTCCAAGATTTAGCTATCACCGCGGCGCGAAAAGCAAAAAAGGACGCTATTTTGGCCCATACCCCAGTGCAGGTGCCGTTCGCAATACATTGAATTTAATGAAAAAATTGTTTCTAACTCGTCAGTGTAAAGATAATTTCTTCGCAAATCGAACACGCCCTTGTCTTGAATATCAAATCAAACGATGCTCGGCACCCTGTACAGAGTTCATTAGTCAGGAGGATTACCAAAAGGATATTCAACACAGCATCCTGTTTCTGGAAGGTAAAAACGAACAAGTCATCGACAGCCTGATTACTCCCATGCAGAAGGCTGCCGATGCGCAAGAATATGAACGCGCTGCTCACTATCGGGACCAGATCAGTAATCTGAGAAAACTACAGGAAAGTCAATATATTACTGCTACAAAAGGCAATATTGATGTTATTGCCTGTCAGGTTAAAGAAGGGGTTGCCTGTGTCCTGGTCTTTTTCATTAGAAACGGTTTGAATCAGGGCAGCCAGACCTATTTTCCCAAGCATGGCGCCAATATCGTGCCTGAATTGATTTTGGAGGCCTTTTTAGCCCAGTTTTATTTGAAAGATCATGCGGTAAGCGGTATGCCCAAGGAAATATTGCTCAGTCATGAACCTGGCAATAGCAAGCTCTTGCAAGAGGTTATTTCAACTCATGCGAAGCGACAAATCAAAATAAAGTGTCATCTTCGAGGCGACAGGGCTCAATGGGTCAAAATGGCCGTGGAAAATGCAGATATTTCACTCACACAACATCTGGCAAACAAAGAAAACCGGCAACAGCGAACAGACAAGTTGAGTCGGGTACTGCAACTTGAGATACCTATTCAACGCATGGAGTGTTTTGATATTAGCCACACGGGTGGCGAAGCGACGGTGGCCTCCTGTGTGGTATTTGATGCTGAAGGCCCACTAACGACTGATTATCGTAAATTTAATATCACTAATATCACGCCCGGAGACGATTATGCCGCGATGGAACAGGCCATTACGCGAAGATATACACGTGTAAAGAAAGAAGAGGGTAAAATACCGGACATCATTTTTATAGATGGTGGAAAGGGGCAGGTTGCCAAGACGAAAAAGGTTCTTGAAGAACTTCAGCTTAACGAACCCGTGCTAATCGGCATCGCCAAAGGGCCTTCTCGTAAGGCAGGCCTGGAGACCTTGATTATGGAGCGTGATAATAAACAAATACATTTGCCACATGATTCACCTGCCTTACATTTAATACAACATATCAGGGACGAGGCACATCGTTTTGCCATTAGTGGGCATCGCCAACGGCGGAAAAAAGCACGGAACCAGTCGCCACTGGAAAATATTGGAGGCGTAGGGCAGAAACGCCGGCAAAACCTGCTACGTCATTTTGGTGGGTTACAGGGCATCACGTCTGCCGGGGTAGAAGACCTTGCGAAGGTCAATGGAATCAATAAGAATCTTGCACAGAAGATATATGACATTTTTCACGAGAATATATGAAATTACCCAACATTAATTTACCCAACGCACTGACACTCAGTAGAATTGTTCTGATCCCTGTATTTGTGATCATTTTTTATATGCCCGTGAGTTGGCATTATCTGGCGGCATGTGTGGTGTTCATTCTTGCGGCGATCACAGACGGACTGGATGGATATTACGCACGTAAACTTGGACAAACGTCAGCATTAGGCGCCTTTCTGGATCCTGTTGCAGATAAACTCATGATCGCTGTGGTTCTGGTATTACTGGTAGAGGATGAACCTTCAATTTGGTTAGCACTGCCTGCTGCTGTGATTATAGGACGAGAAATTACAATTTCTGCTTTGCGTGAGTGGATGGCAGAGCTTGGAGAAAGTAATAAAGTCGCCGTATCAGGTTATGGAAAATTGAAAACTATCTGCCAGATGGTGGCACTGGGATTTTTGATTTTTCATGATGCACTGTTCGGCATACCAATTTACACCATCGGTATGGTGCTACTTTATATTGCTGCGGGTCTGACATTATGGTCTATGTATCTGTATATAAGTGCAGCCTGGCCTCGGCTAAAAGATACCTGAGGCACATACTGGCAATGGACGTATTGGCAACAAAATACGTTTCGAATCCCGAAGTTCCTTGACAGGTGGCAAGCCGCAGCTAAAATGTGCGCTCTTTTGCGGGAATAGCTCAGTGGTAGAGCACAACCTTGCCAAGGTTGGGGTCGCGAGTTCGAATCTCGTTTCCCGCTCCAATGTTTTTAATAATTATATTTTACAAGATTTGCTGCTTATTTATGGCTGAGTGGCAGACAATATTGCCGGGAGCAATATTGAACGTTGGAGTGTAGCGACAACGGCCCGCAGGGTGAAGGACAGGATGTCCGGAATAATGGTTATGTAGAGCGGCCCCTTGGTCGCTTGTAAAGAAAGTTAGTAAACTAAGTTGCTCGTTTTTTAATAATGGCTGAGTGGCAGAGTGGTTATGCAGCGGCCTGCAAAGCCGTGGACGCCGGTTCGATTCCGACCTCAGCCTCCATTTGAAATTTAATCCAATTGCCCGGGTGGCGGAATTGGTAGACGCAAGGGACTTAAAATCCCTCGATCATTGATCGTGCCGGTTCGATTCCGGCCCCGGGCACCAATAAAATCAATGAGTTATATTTTTCAGCCAAATCTTGTAATTTCTTGCTGTGCTTATGTAGGCGCTATGTAGGCACTTGAGGCTCAACATCTAGAATATATACCTACAATACCAAGCCTATTTATGACGATTCAATCATCCGATGCGTTAGCTGTCGGCTGGATCGAGGTGCTAGCCTGAATTTCTGCTGTTCGTTGCTCAGCATAATTTATATAGCTACCCTGATACCTTTTCCCTTTTCGCAAAAACAGGCCGCAGCATATAACAGTAACAGCAACCAACCCGATGTAAAAATAGTTTAGTGCGTAGCTAGGATGAATAGGCCAGAGAGAATACCCTAGAAGAAACCACCAAAGCACAAATATATAGACACTCACGATTTGATTGATCTTTGAAACCGAAATCTCACTAGCGCCCGTTAAGATATGGCTGAGCCTGTCCTGTCCCTGCGTTCCTCTATTTCTGGACAAAACAGTTTTGTACAGAGGGCCAGTGGTTTCATCCTCTAACATGTCTACGTGCTTCTCCCAGTTCTCCTGCCAAAATTTACTTCCGCGATTCACGAGCACCCAAGAAAATGAAAATACAAGACCAAGACATGAAAGAATGACGGAGAGGTCCTGCCGTGTCGGATCTTCAAAATTTTGAACTGCAAAAAAACCGGCGAGGGTAGCCCCGATAAACGTCCAAAAGTAAGTTGCGCGTTTCCAATAGAGTTCAATCTCAAATTTTCTGATATCGAGTGCGTGCTCAAGTGCAGCTCCGGCTTTACCCTCAAAATTCTTGACGTATTCTTCCTGCGATATCTGCTTTGTAGTCATTACTGTCTCATCAGGCAAACGAGTCACTAAGGAGCCAAATGTCCGATAATATATATGGTAGACAAGGGCAAGACATGTTGAAAACCCCCTTATTATCAAATGATTAGATAACTCTAGCTGAATCTTATCCCAATATCCAGTTGGCTCCCTAAATTGCATCTAATCTTTTTCTCAGTTTTTCACAGTATAATTCCATTATTTTTTATTTACTTATACTTGCCTAAGATACTATTAAAATACTTAACATTGACAAATATTTATATTACTTATACTCTTAGTTAAGCAAAGGATGTTATGACATGCCAACAGAATTCGACTCAGAAAAACTGAGAAAAAGATTAGATGCAATAATTCTACTGCTTATCGAAAGCTCATCAGGAGGCGCCGATTCGACAACTAAAAAAATCGAACGATTGTTGGATTTGGGGTTTAGTGCTGTAGATGTTTCCGAAATAATAGGTAAAAAGCTGAATTACGTTACTGCTGTCACATCTGGTAAGAAAAAGGCAAAAGCTAAAAAGGCGAGACAACCATGAATGGTGCAAATGAAATTTCCATAAAACTCGATATTTTAATTCGATTACTTGCTGTTGGTTTGTGTGGAGAAAAAAATCAAACTGAAAAGATAAAAATTCTATCTTCTGCGGGTCTGCAGCCGAAGGAAATCGCTGATATCATCGGAACAACGTCAAATACAGTTAGTGTAGCTCTCTCAAACCTTAAAAAACAAAAAAAACGCAACAAAGCGGAATAACAAAAGGAGATTAACAATGAACAACGAGGTTGAGATTGAAACTTTAATCAAGAGAACGAACGAACTTTTAACTGTTCTGGTTAAATCTGAATTATCAGGCATACTGGAAACCGAGCTAAGTGACGTTAAGAAGAAGAAACTTTATGATTTAACTGGGAAATCACTAACTGGCAGGCAAATATCTGAAAAGATTAGTATGTCCATCGCCTCAATCTCCCGAACATGGTGTCACTGGGAAGAGGTGGGGCTGCTTATAAAGGACGGGAAAAAATATAGGAAAATACTCGATGGATAAAATCAAATCACAAATTGATATATTGCTGGACATTTCATCAAAACTTGACACTGTAATTGGGTTTCAGGCTACACGCGGAATGGAGGGTGATTCGAGTGCCGTCGTTGAAAAATTAAACAATATGGGTTTGAGCGCTCGTACTATTGCCCCTATTGCTAATCTTTCGGAAAATGCAGTTAATATTCGCTTGACGCGCCTTAAAAAGAAATCCTCAAAAAAATCACAATAGTTTTTCTACTAACTATTATGGGTACAAATCAGAAGCTCAAGAAGGAACTTCTTGTTAAATTAGGCATTCAGCAGTCAGCACTGTCGAAGAGAGTTCATAAAAAGAAATTAGACATTCCAATGTCCACTGAAGAGGCTACTTATCTCATTGCACATGAAAATGGCATAAAAATTGATAAATATTTAATCCCTGAGTTGGTAGATAAAATTCGTCATTTACATACGTCAGCTCATAGCATTAATAGTCCTACACAAGCTCAAGTTAAACCACGTAAACAAGCGAATGCTAAGAACGTTCAAGAAATTCGTTTTCCAAAGGAATTTAAGGTACAGGATCCATTGCTCTCGAGGAGTAAGCTAAAGGAAGCTACGGCAATGGCTGCGATTTATCCACTACTGTATGTATTTGAAAATTCTCTGCGAGAACTGATAAAACGTGTTATGAAATCGCGATACGGTGACGACTGGTGGGACAAGGAATTTAATACTGGCAAATTTAAAAATATGAAGCAGAAGGTCAGCGGTAGAATGAGAACAGAAGTTAAAAATTCTTGGCACCAGAAGCGAGGCGCGCATCCTATCGAATACACTGATATTTCCGATCTCGAGAATATTATTCGCGCTAAGCAAAATCTTTTTATTCCAGATATGATTACTGATCTTGACTGGTTTGCCCAGTTTATGAAGGAATTATACCCGTCTCGAAATGTTATATGCCACATGAATCCACTAGAAAGCGATAATATTGCAGATGTCAAATTGAAACTCAAAAAATGGTATAAGATGATTAATGCCAATCAAAGCAATATACCTAGTGCACTAGGATCATAATTTAGTTACATTTCTTTTTGCAAAAGCTCCATTTTTCTCAAGTGTTTCTGAGTCAGATTCATTTCTGACTTATCTATAAGGCAATTTATATCTAGTTTCAATCCATGCCTAATAATATAAAGTGTAGGAAGTAAATGTTCTAAATATTCCTCCATTCGTCGTTTAAGGTTCTCATTGGGATCTTTTTCTTCTATCGATAGTTTAATTAATTTTGTGCTTGTAACAAAATTATTCCACCAAGGTAACATCGTATATTCTAGATTAGGCTTTTTTTTATATGTGCTATCAACGAAATTAACATAGTCTCGTAAATAACCAATAGTTTGCAATATCCATTCATTGGGTGATATTTCAGTAATCACCACTGCAAAATTTTCTGCCCATTTATCCTTAAAAACCATTTCAAGACGCGTAAAACCTCGTCTGTCATAAATACGAATAAATCGGTCTGATTGTCTTGATCCAATATACAAAGTATTCCCTTGTGAATTTTCTCTCCAGTCCCATGAATTATGGTGGTGTAAGTCGTCAAAACCTTTTGAACTTAGAGTCGCCTGAATTAAGAGATACATTAATAATCAAGTGGCAGAACTTCTGCTATCGGCCGAAGCAGCAGATTCATATAATGTAATTAAGCTGCTGCTCCATACTGAAA
>CAZDFI010000082.1:0-11089 GCA_964504725.1 uncultured Enterobacteriaceae bacterium | reverse complement strand
GCAGCAGATTCATATAATGTAATTAAGCTGCTGCTCCATACTGAAAGCGGACATTAATTGCATACGCAATGCAACAATTAATTTCACAGCGAACTAGCAAAATAGCGATTAGAGACTTTTGGGTTATTTCAGCGTATTTTGCCTGAAGTAGTTCGCTGTGAGGGCCTAGAAACAGCAATTAATGAGTAGCAACCTGCTGAATTCTTGGGATATTAATAAGTCTCTGCGGAGACACTCCGCAGAGACCAGACTACATGGCGGAGAGAGAGGCCGCTCTCGGTCATCCTGACCTTCGCGGCACCTGCACATCCATGTGCATTGGGATTCTTAACCCTCTTCTCGGGTTCTCATCAATTCAACTCTGAGCCAAAAATAATTATAAAAATCATACATTCATTAAATGTATGATTTTTTTAATTATGGCGGAGAGAGAGGGATTCGAACCCTCGATACGCTATTAACGTATACACACTTTCCAGGCGTGCGCCTTCAACCGCTCGGCCACCTCTCCGTACATTCACTAAACATCAGAGAGCGCGAAGGTTAAACAAAAAGGCTGAATGGTGCAATCCTGTATCGCTTATTTCAAGGTAATAACTAGGAGTAGTCGATATATTTCTGATAATCATCAGGTGTATCGATATCGGAAAGTTCCTCCAATTCAATGTAGTCCAGACCCAGACGGACAAAATTCCGACGTGTTTTCTCGGCAACATCACATTCACCCCAGTTAATACCCTGAAAAATTCCAGGATTCGATTTTTTCAGTCCGATTAAATAATAACCACCATCATTTGAAGGCCCCAGAACAGCATCTTTGCCATTCGATAGTTGCCGACAGGATTGATTTAAAATATCTATCGTGAGTGCAGGACAATCGCTGCCAATCAGTACAACAAATGAGTTTGTTGTCAATGCGACATGCGTTGCGTGGTTCATTTTTTCACCGAGATCATTCCCTTGCTGAATTTGTGTTGTACAGTAAAAATCCAGGATACATTTTTGTAAAAATGGATGTTTTTTATCTGTATCGCACCAGACTTCTACTGTTTCAAAGTCTGATGCTTTCGCACTTGCCAACGTTTCCACCAGGACGGATTGATGAAATTCTGCTGCTCCCTGCGCACCTAATAGAGGAATAAGTCTGGTTTTAGTTTGTCCTGCAATCGGGGCACGAGTAAAAACCAGTAAAGCACTTTTATTCATATTGTCTGGCAAGCGTACCGGGATCGATGCCGATAAAATAAGAAAACCTAAGCCACCACATTTTTATGATGGTTCTGATAATGCCATTTCTTTCCCAGCGTCTACTTGAAGTCAAAACTTTCTGTCGCATACACAAGGGCGAACAGATGTTTTTTAAAGTTCGGCTCATCGCAATATCTTCCATCAAATCAATTTCAGGAATGCCACCCGCTTCTCGATATAACTTTTTCGTCATAAAGATGACTTGATCCCCTGTTGCTATGCCTGTCAGTCTTGAACGCAAGTTCATCATTGACTCAATCACCCTGAAAGACCAGTGCTGACCCGACAATCTCACATCAAATCGTCCCCAGTAGAATGTATCTGCTTTAATTGAATGGATCAGTTCTGCAAATTCTTCGGGAAGTCGGGTATCGACGTGTAAAAAAAAGATGATTTCACCCCTGGCCTGCAAGGTAGCTGCATTCATTTGCGCTGCGCGACCTTGCCGAGCCGAAATAAATTGATCACAGTGTCCTTCAACTAATTGAGGTGTCTTATCTACACTCCCACCATCAGCCACAATCACCTCGAAACCTTGCGCCCTAAGCCCCTGCAATTGCGTCAAACAGGCTTGAATCTCTGCCTCTTCGTTTAATGTCGGAATAATGATTGTATATTGTGTCATTAATGCTACGATCTCAGCTCAGGGCCCCACCACAACTACTTCCCTGACCTGCAGTACAGCCGTAACAATGATCAAACACCATTATCGCATTACCGTCCAATCGCTTGTCCTTTAGATCGGAGATATGCAATTGCTTGCTTTCGTTCATCAGATTTAATCCCAACATCTGATTAAAATCGCAATCATAGATAAAACCCTGCCAGTCGACGCTGATCATATTTCTGCACATCACATTGTCCAGATTGGTATTGTCATGCGATTCTCTAAGTAAGGCGATATAATTATGAAATATCCCTTTGGAAACCAGGGTGCTTCCAAAACGGTTAATCGGCATATTGCATAGGACAAACAATTGATTAAATTCAATGCCGTGGTCCTGCTTCAATATTTTCTTAAAAGATTCTTCAAGTGGCCCCTGTGCCGGAGGCAATTCTGGTCCTTGAGGATTGTAAACAAGGTTTAAAATTAAATTAGATCCCTGTTTTCCATAACCCAGACGGTTTAATTGTTGTAATCCATGAATACTTAGTTCAAACACGCCTTTACCACGCTGTTTGTCGACATTCTCTTTCTTATAACAAGGTAATGAGGCGACAATATCTACCCGCTGCTCTGCCAGAAACTCTGCCAGATCTTCCTGATCGGGTTCATTCAATATGGTTAAATTACATCTATCAATAACATTGACATCCAGTGCTCTGATTTTGACAACCAGTTCACGAAATTGCGGATGTAATTCTGGCGCCCCCCCAGTGATATCCAATGTATGCACATCAGTGTTTTTTACATAGTCGTAAACAGCGGTAATGGTTTCTTCATCCATTTTCTCAGTGCGTCTGGGGCTTGAGTTCACATGGCAATGAACACATTGTTGATTACAACGTAGTCCGATATTTATCTGTAAAATTTCTGTCTTACGTCTGTCTATCGCGGGAAAATCTGAGTGGTTCAACAAAGATAAGGTGTCATGCATGATGTTTGGCTCGGTCTGGAAATATCCCCTGATGGTTTCACCTTATAAGACAAGTTTATCTCAATTGGTTCTGAAACATTCAGATAATTTTCATCATACTGATTTATATACAATGTGCGGATTTAGGATCGCAGTAAACCAAATACGTCTTGAATGGAAGCAGTAGGTTAAAAACATCGGGAATATGTACAGGAAGTACAGTAGTACGATTACAGGGACGCCTATAGGGATGTAGGCGGTAGAGCGACGCAGGGATGCCAAAGCCGAAGTAATCGGTAGAGCGAAGCACGACTATAGGGATATAGGACGACTCCATGGAAGGAGGAGGTAGAGAATGTCAGGAACACATTCTCGAGGTAGAGTAACGCCGGGAGCAGTTACCGAGGATGCTAGTGCCGAGAGCAACGCAGGACGAGTATAGGACATATTCGGGTCGATTCCAGGGAAGGAATCGGTAGAGTCGAGTCAGGATCCCTACATGGATGTAGGTTAGTAGAGTAATGCAGGAGCAATTACCGAACGGAGACCGAGAAAATGTCAGGAAGCACGAAGCCTGCCCGGAGGGGTACATATTTTCCAGCAGTTGCCTACAAGGATGTAGGTAAGGGGCGTGAGCAGGAGCGGAAGCTTTGCCGAGCGCTCAGCCTGGAACCCTGCTCGGGGCGCACTATTTACACTCTCTATCACTCAAATTAATAATTTCGAACGGCGGATATCCAGCAGATAGAGGATATCTATAGCAGTAAATATTGATACGCCGCTTCGATCCTATTGAGCTATTCGAGGTGGGTTGTTAAATCGTACTTATCAATCAATTACGTCTAGCTTGAATTAAGCTTTTGTTTAATTCTTGCCTTCAATTCGTTATCTGGCACCCTTTCTCTGAATACATATTCTTTACCAAGTTGCTCTTTACTCTGATTGGCATTCATTTTGAGTAACATGATGATAAACATAACAATAGAAATACCAATGATGAATAATATAATGATTACAGTCCATGGATGTACCATGAACTTTGTGATCAGCTTGCTTTTTGTTGTCTGTATGGCTCCAATCAAACCTTCACCGGATGTTGCAAGCGATTGTATTTGAGTATTTGATTTATCGCCAGATTGATTTTTAAGTTCATCTATCTGCACCTTCAACTCATCAATTTCAGCATTGCTTGCATCTAAATTTTGCTGCAGGTCATTTATTTGCTTTGTACCAAGTTCAATGCTGTCTTTTAATTCGCTGTTTATCCTTATAACTTCTTCAAGATCTATCAATGAATCTCCCAGCTTTTGCTGGGTCTGCGCTATTATATTATTGGCATCAGGATCACCTGTATCCAAATCTGACGGTGTCAAAATTTCGAGATACTGATCATCCTTAATAACTTCTTCAGTTGCTATTGTCTCCGTGTCTCTTTCATCTATTTTGACACTTGTTACACTACCATCATGGGGTGGTAATTTAAGCATAACGTTTTGTCGTAACAGGTTAATGTCATCACGGATAAAGGCTTGCTTGTTTAAATTAAATATCTGGTTGGCAAGATCAGGGATGGATGAATCGTATTGATGGCGGTAACGTCTAGCTATCTGAAATAATGTATCACCTGCCTGTACAGGACCATATTCATCGAACTGCTCAGATACAGGTTCTGTGGCTACCGGTTGGTCTTCAGGATCATAACTAACATTTAGTGGGGCGCCGGCCAAAATAAGATTACGGTCATTATTAATAAACGCCCTGGAATTGTCAGCAAAAATAGCATCCATGATCTGATTTATATTCCCGCCATACTGCCTCTGGAGTTCTAGTGCTATTTTATAAAGCGTCTCACCGGGACGAACAACGCGAGAGCCTGAATCATCTTGCCATAACATTTGGGTTGGTTCAGGTGCGAAATCTACTATCTCAGCGATATGCTCTGCAGGTTGCTTCACGACTGTCGTCTGTACTTTCCTTTTTGGAAGTTTTGATTCAGGGAAATCTAGAATTGCTGTGTAAGTACGCAAAATATTTATCCCCCCGGTGGAAATGGATATGGAAAATTCTATAAATAGCTCTTTAAAAAGATCTGGATGACTGATTAACAATTTCGACTTTCCATCTTCAAGATTAATATCTACAGATATATTTTTTACATAATCCTTAATGCCGGGCAGGCTGTCTTTCACAGGTTCTATAGAGACTTTTAAATAATCTATAATCTCGGGATCATCTGGGTCAATCCCGATCAATTCAACTTCTGCAACAAACTTTTCACCAAGAGATGACAGAACATTTATATTGCTCAGTGCAACCGCGTACAGGTGATTGGGGAACAGGAAAACAGAAATAGTGAAGAGTAATGCTTGTGATAATTTAACGAATTTTACAGGATATATATTCATTAATTTACTCTCCAGATACACCATACATGTTGTGATTAATTAAATTAAAAAAATTCTGAGAAAATCAGGGGAAACTGTTCTTGTTATTTGCCAGCTTATAAGCTCGCTAATGTGGATTCCCCAGGCTAATGCCGTACTTATTCTTCCTTGGGTAAAGTCTTTGTGTTCCGTCACTTCATGGCTTTGCCCATAAAATTATTAATGCTAGTAATTGTATGTCAGTACTATATCTTTGGGCAATTCAACCGCATAGATATTGAACAAATCTTCATTTATTCATTGTAACAGATTGATTGATGCCGAAAAGCTCCTTATTCGGTGTTTTAAAGCAAAAGCATTTTCCTGGGCAATTACAGACTTCAGAATATTACGACGCAAGTTTTTTTATTTTTTCAATCCAGTGCCCGGATTTATCTTTCTGAGACACCACTTATTACTACTTGCTTATTTTTATATTGTGGTGATTTGTTCGATGATTTTTTTTACCGTAATTATTTTGTGTATGCTGGAAACGCTTTTACCTGCCTGAAAATAATCTTTGTAGTTCATCCCTTGCATGGCAGCTTTCTTCAATTTCCATATAGATTGCAAGGTATAAAAACTTCTCATCCAATGTTTGGTTCTGTTTGATCTCAGCAACCAACGCGAAAAAGCACTGGCTCGTGTACCTGTTTTTTCAATAAAGGGAGTCCTTATAATTGAAACCGGCACACCTGTAATTTTATCTGTCAATACGATATCTTCCTCAGTAGCTTTGAGGATAGCTTGTTTGTAATCATCATGTGCATTGCATTCTTCCGAGGCAATAAAACGTGTGCCCATCTGGATCCCCGAGTAACCAAGTTCTAACATTGCCTGATAATCATTTGCCTGACTAACACCACCGGCACAGATTAAAGGTTTTCCTAGCGTCGAGATGTCTTCAAATAATTTCTCTGCGCTTAATTGTCCCGCATGTCCTCCGGCACGATTATTGACACAGATGAACCCATCAACACCACCATCGGATGCTTTTTCGGCCCATTTTTTTTCAGTGACATCGTGATAAATGATTACATTAGATGATTTCGCTGTATCAACAACCCACCGCGGGTTACCCAGTGCAGTGACAAAAAATTTGATGCCCTCTTCCAGCGCAATCTCGACCCATTGTCGCGTTCGCTCAACATAGCGTTTAGAACTGGTCTCAAGAATAAAATTGACTCCGACGGGTTTGTCCGTAAACGAGCGAATATACTTTATGCCTTCACGAAATTCGTGGCCGTGGACATAACTGAGACTTAAGGGTTGAATAATACCGATTGCACCTGCCTTTGAAGCTGCAGCAACCAGTTCAGGATTGGAACAGGGATACATGGCACCACAAATGACAGGGTGTTGAATTCCAAGTGAACGTGAAAATTCAGTCATTATTGCTATTTTTATCTTTTCAGGCTTTACTTTTCAGGCTTTCTTTTCGGGTCCAATACGCCATGTGGCGGTCGCAGACGCGACAACTTCATCTGCTTCATCTTTAATTTCACCTGAAAGTTGTATTTCTCTCTCTTCATTCGTTACCGGTATTTCGCAAATACATTCGGCTGTGAGCACACCTCGTGCCTTTTTATGATATTGAATTTGTATGCTGGTCAGTATGCCCCGTGTATCATCCGGTAAACTATTCAGTAAAGTGAGTCCGGTCACCATTTCGGCAAGATTTGACAATGCAATTGCATGCACGGATCGCAAATGATTACTGACCTTTCGACGTTCTTTCAGGGTGACAATGCCATGCCCAGGCTTCAGTAACACTACATTAGCTGCGATAGAACCAGTGTAAGGTACGGTGAAACCAATGATGCGACTAAATAGCCATTTACCACCAGGCTTGTTGGAAAAACGCTTCCAGTTCTCTCTTAAATAGGGGCCGATTGATTGAGCCATCAGCGAAACTTAATCGGGCAATCAAGCCACATCTGAGCAAGGGATACGTATTAATTCATCCTGCTCAAAGTCATCCACATGAATAACAGACATTAAGCGCTCGTCAAATGCAATTAACTGATCTGCTTCCTCTTTCGAGATGACACCTTCGTCTCTAGCTTTTTCTATCAGCTCAATACCATGCAACCTGGGTAGGGCTTTATCCTTAATGGCCTGTCTTATGTTTTTATGCAACGGCTCCAATGCAAGACTCTCAAGAAATACCTCATTCACATGCGCCAATGGGTTGTTTTCGCCCTGCTCCATATATAAGCCGGAAACCAGTCGATCACGTGTGGCATTATCATCAGTGACTGTTTGTACAAGCCTTGTTTCCAGCTTGTCACAAGGTGCCCTGAAATGCATACCTAGTGGAAACACAACAAACCTTAACAGGTAAGCCAATAGTCTGCTTGGATAGTTATCTATGATTTCTCGGAATGCTTGCTGATAGTGGTTGATTAAATAATCCAGTGACCATTGAACGAGAGGTAAATCTTCATCCGGGCAACCATCATTTTCATAATGTTTAAGCACCATACTCGCGAGATATAGATCGCTTAATAGATCTCCCAGTCTTGCTGAGAGCATTTCCATGATCTTTAATTTCGATTGTAGCGACAACATGGAGACATCTGCGATCAATGCAAACGCTGCACTTAAGCGTGTCAGGTGAGCATAATAACGACCGAGAGATGCATGCCCCGGATTCATGGCAATTTGTGAACTGGTGATGGCCAGTAGAAATGCCCTGGCACCATTACAAATAGAAAAACCAATATGTTTAAACAACACCTTGTCAAAGTCGGCAATGACCGCATCATCGGTATCCTTACTGGCAAGCTGCATTTCTTCCAGAACGTAGGGATGGCTACGCGTCGCACCTTGTCCGAATATCATTAAATTACGCGTGAGGATATTCGCACCTTCAACGGTGATGGCCACCGGTACCGATTCATAACCACTGGCAATATAGTTCCTGGGACCTTTCATGACAGCCTTTCCACCATGGATATCCATGGCATCCAGCAGGCACTGGCGTAACATTTCAGTGCAATGGTACTTCAGGATTGCTGAGGGAACTGCGGGTTTTTCGCCGGCATCAACAGCCTGTATGGTGTGCAGCCTGGCAGCATTAATGATATAGGCCAATCCGACCATGCGTGCCAGGGGTTTCTGAATGCCTTCAAACTGTTTTATTTGAACGCCAAATTGTCTTCTGAGTGAGGTATAAGCCGTTGTTCCCATAGCAACACGTTTAGAGACTGCAGCACTCATCGATGGTAAGGTAATGCAACGACCGACCGAGAGGCAGTTCACCAACATGCGCCAACCTTTGCCTGCCATCTCCTGTCCACCAATGATGTAATCCAGTGGCACAAAGACATTTTCTCCCTGCAGGGGGCCATTCAGGAATGCATCACCTATAGATAAATGATATCTTCCAATTATCAGCCCTTCTGTCTCCCTTGGTAACAAAGCACAGGTAATACCATAGTCATCGATATCACCGATCAGGTGATCCGGATCCAGGAGTTTAAACGCCAAACCAATCAGGGTCGCGATCGGAGCAAGTGTGATATAGCGTTTCGAGAAACTCAGACGCATGCCTGTCACTTCCTTGCCTCGCCACTGCCCCTTGCAGACGACACCTGTGTCGGGAATTGAAGTTGCGTCAGATCCAGCGGTGGGTGCAGTCAAGGCAAAACAGGGAATTTCCTTGCCTTCCGCCAAACGGGGCAGGTAATAATTTTTCTGTTCTTCGGTACCATATTTAATCAGGAGTTCGCCCGGACCTAGTGAGTTTGGGACGGCGACCAAGTAGGTGATCCCGCCACCCGTGTTCGATATTTTTATCAACACCTCAGACTGGGCAACGGCTGAAAATTCAAGTCCTCCATATTCTTTCGGGATAATCATCCCCAGAAAACCATTCTCTCGTACAAAATCAATAATATGCTCCGGTATCACTTTCCAGTCATGGTTTATCTTCCAGGCATCAGACATCCTGCACAGTTCAAGCACTGGCCCATCCAGAAATGCCTGTTCTTCTTCGCTCAATCCTGGCTTTTCAATCTTGATTAACGATGCCCAGTCTGGGTTACCTGAGAACAATTGCCCATCCCACCACACAGTCCCTGCATCAATCGCTTCCTGCTCCGTATCGGACAATGGTGGCAACATCTTTTTAAACATTGAGAAAAAGGGTGCTGAGATATGTTTTTGTCTGAGTGGTTTCAATGTAAATGCCATACTCACCAATGCCAGTATGCCGAGCAGGGTAATCAACAGACCGTTTAGTGAATAGATAATTGAAATGATGAAACTGACGACACAGGCAATTGCAAAGATTATCAATGAAGTGCCTATATACAAAAGGCCCAGAAGGACAAGCAGAATGGTCAAGCTAATAGCCAGATTCACGAAAACCTCCTATATTTAATATTAAATAAGAGCGAGCGCTCGTTTTTAATATTACTGAGTTTAGTATACACTTTGCTTGTATGTCTATATTTAAATTGAAATATCTCAAGTCTGTACAGCAGGATTATCTCTATGACATCAAGAGTTCCATCAACAATCATTAGATTTGATGATTACAAGACACATTTTCCATATCGGGGGAAATCACTTTACACTCGGCTTTTCGCATTACATCGTGAAAATATCAAAACCAAAAAACCAGCATTTGCGGTAAATAATCTGGAAAAAATCTTCAGGGCAACCTTTAAAATTTCATCAAAAATCGGCTTTCATGAGATGTCTTTGCGTGCACTTTGTCGTGAAACCGGCTTGAGTATGGGAGGGATATACTCCTGTATCGAATCCAAGGAAATGATTGCCATTATGATCAAAGATATGGTGAAAATGGTCTCATCGGAGATCATCTATAATGCGCTCATGCATAACAATAAGATTCAGACCCTGGAAACAATCGTCGCGCAGCATATTTTTGCAACAGAGTTACTTCAACCCTGGTTCTATTTCCTGTACTTTGAGACTCGTTCATTACCTCCTGAGCATCAAAAAGATTCAAAAACAATTGAGTTGAAAATAACCTCCACACTGGAGTCAATTTTGTCCGAAATAGATGATAATCGTAAAAATGATGAAAACAAATATCGCTTTATTGCTACCATGACCTTAGCAATGGTTCAGGAACATTATCTAAAAAATTGGAAATACAAAGATTCATCCATGACAATAAACCAAACGATAGACAATTATGCTAATGAAATACTGAAGCTTATATATGCTTCCCTGAATAATTAAGACCACCCCCCAAGTTTAATTACACAATCTATTTTTCAAACAATTTCTCATGCCCCTGTTAACACTCAAAGATGTATCACTTGCCTATGGCAATCTATCCTTACTGGAGAAAGTAAACTTCAAGATTGACTCTGGTGAGCGTATCTGTCTGGTGGGTCGCAACGGTACCGGAAAATCAACCTTGTTCCGCGTTATCAGTGACATTGTCCAGCCAGACGAGGGTGAAATCTGGCGTAAAGATACTTTAAATATTTCCTATCTGGAACAGGAAGTCCCCGCCGATACATCACAAACCATCTATGAAGTTGTCTCGGCCGGCCTGGGTCATATTGGACAAATACTGATTGAGTATCACAATCTGGCGAACGCCATGGATCAGGCAATCGATCACACCTCTGATACATCAATCAAAAAGCTCGCAGAGCTACAACATCGTATAGATGTATTGGATGGCTGGAACCTCAATCAAAAAATTGAAACCGTATTAAGTCGCCTGTCATTACCCGCTGATAAAAATATTACTGATTGTTCTGGCGGTATCCGTCGCCGAACCATGCTGGCGCACGCCCTGGTCAGTGCCCCCGACTTATTGTTACTGGATGAACCCACCAACCACATGGATAT
>CAZDFI010000081.1:0-11418 GCA_964504725.1 uncultured Enterobacteriaceae bacterium | reverse complement strand
CAGCCGGACTCGATTACCCCGGGGTTGGACCTGAACATTCCTGGTTAAAAGATAGTGGCCGTGCAAAATACGTTGCGATTAATGATGATGAAGCCCTGCAGTCATTTCATGATCTGACAAAAATCGAAGGTATTATGCCTGCATTGGAATCCAGCCATGCCCTTGCGTATGCTACTAAGCTGGCACCAAAAATGAGTAAAGATGAAATCATTATCGTAAATTTATCCGGCCGCGGTGACAAAGATATTCAAACAGTCGCTACATTAGGAGGTATTACCCTGTAGATTGCTATGCCCTTTGGGTAGGAGATATATATTATGAATAACAGAGACAGGTTGATTGAGCTTTTGACAGATCACGAACTGGAGAGAAGAGAAATCGCGGAAATTCTAAAAGTTAAAGCTAATAGGGTGAATCATTGGCTTTCATCGCATGAATCGAATAATTTCGAAGAAATGCCTGATATGGCGATTGAACTTCTGGAAATTAAACTGGGTGTTAAAAAAGCATAAATTGAAAGACGAATTCAGTCTTACTATTCAAAATAAAATAATAAAGAGATAATTAATTTTACATTATGGGCCGTATAACAGATTGTTTTGACTTTCTGCAAGAAGAAAAACGTAAGGGTTTGATCCCTTTTATTGTCGCTGGTGATCCCAAACCTGAATTCACTTTGTCCTTTATGAAGGCATTGGTTGAAGGGGGTGCTGATATGATTGAATTAGGCGTGCCTTTTTCTGATCCAATGGCAGATGGTCCTGTTATTCAAAGGGGCAGCGAAAGGGCGTTGTTACAGGGAACGACATTACATGATGTTATCGATATGGTGGCTGAATTCCGTAAAGATAATCAACAAATCCCGGTGATATTGATGGGTTATCTGAATCCGATTGAAGTTATGGGATATGAAAATTTTGCAAAATCGGCGTCAGATGCCGGGGTCGATGGTGTATTGATTGTAGATATGCCTCCTGAAGAAGCGGGTGAATTAAAAGAAATTCTAGTGAAGTATCAGCTTGACCTGATTTTTTTGATTTCACCAACAACGAGTGTCGAACGACAGAAATACATTGCAGAAATAGCCAGCGGATTTCTTTATTATGTCTCTCTTAAAGGTGTAACTGGAAGTGATAGACTGAATACAGATTCTGTGCAAGAGTCGGTCCGCACAATCAAGCAGCATTCAAAGCTACCCGTTGGGGTCGGATTCGGTATCAGAGATGCTGAGAGTGCTGCAAGTGTTGCGAAAGTAAGTGATGCAGTAATTGTAGGTAGTCCGATTGTCGAACTTGTTGGGACGTTACAGGATGATTCTGCTGCTTCGATGAAATCAATTAGTACATATCTTTCCGCAATGCGGCAGGCAATTGATGCTGTTTAATATGTAAATAGAAAACGATGAGCTGGTTTAAAAAATTACTTCCTTCAAGGATTAAAACAAATGGTGCATCCAGACGCACGGTACCAGAAGGTGTCTGGTCAAAATGCGATGAATGTAGTGCAGTTTTATATCGAGCTGATCTGGAACGGAATCTTGAAGTTTGTCCTAAATGTTCTCACCATATGCGTATTGGTGCCCGACTACGGATCGAAAGTTTTCTGGATCCAGGACCTAAAGTAGAAATAGGTACTACGCTCAAGTCCATCGATAAGCTAAAATTTCGTGATAGCAAAAAATATAAAGATCGCTTGAGTCAGGCTCAAAAGCAGACAAAGGAAAATGATGCACTGGTTGTTTTCATGGGGCAAGTGAAAAAGATTCCCGTGGTCGTTGCAGCATTCGAATATAATTTTATGGCAGGGTCGATGGGGTCGGTCGTGGGAGAACGGTTTGTTCTGGCCGCAGAAGCAGCAATAGATAATGATATTCCATTGGTATGTTTTTCAGCCAGTGGTGGAGCCCGTATGCAGGAGGCGATATTATCATTAATGCAAATGGCAAAGACCAGTTCGGCCCTGGCAAAATTGGCTGACAAGGAGTTACCCTATATTTCCATTTTAACCAATCCAACGATGGGAGGAGTTTCTGCCAGCCTGGCAACATTAGGGGATATTAATATTGCAGAGCCTAATGCATTGATAGGATTTGCAGGACCCAGAGTGATTGAACAGACCGTACGAGAAACATTGCCGGAAGGTTTCCAGAAAAGTGAATTTCTTCTGGAACACGGCGATGTAGACATGATCGTTGATAGACGGCAGATGCGTGAAAGAATATCTTCTATACTGTCCATTCTAATTAACAAGACAGCTTAGAATAATCCCTAATCAACAGCCATGAATGCCAAACCCATGCCTCAGGGTCATTTCAGTAAAGACGCCATGAGATTTAACAAACTCAATGAATGGTTGGAATGGCAGGAAGAATTGCATTTTACGGCGATAGAGTTGGGACTGGATCGGTGTACCGCGGTCGCTGAAAATATGGGATTACTCAGTCCCGATTTTACAGTCATAAGTGTTGCTGGAACAAACGGCAAGGGTTCCAGCGTCACAATGATAGATTCGATTCTTGCTAATTCAGGTTATAAAACAGGGTGTTATACTTCACCGCATCTCATACGATACAACGAACGGATAAAACTCGGTGGTATTGAAGTCACCGATGAAATGTTGTGCGAATCCTTCAGTAGAATCGACCATGCACGAGGGGATATTTCTTTAACCTACTTTGAATTTGGAACACTCGCAGCACTGGATATATTTCATCACGCAAACCTTGATGTAGCTCTACTTGAAGTGGGTCTAGGTGGTCGGCTTGATGCGGTTAACTGTTTAGATGCAGATGTTGCCTTGATTACCAGTATCGATCTGGATCATATGCAGTGGCTGGGAATGGATCGAGAATCTATCGCTCGTGAGAAAGCCGGTATTTTTCGTGAGAATAAGCCGGCAATCTGTTCTGATCCACATCCTCCTGAGGCCGTGCTGGGATATGCCAAGGAAATTGGTGCGACATTGTACATTCCTGGTCGGGATTTTAATTACCAGCTATCTGATGATAACTGGTCCTGGCAGTGGAATTCCGTGGCCTATGAAAATCTGCCACGACCAGGACAATATAATAGTTGCCAGATTCAGAATGCAGCCGGTGTATTGATGGTTCTGAGTACACTAAAATCCTTATTGCCCGTGGATGCAGGAGCGATAGAAAAGGGATTGAATAATTTTAATCTTACCGGCAGGTTCCAGATGCTGACCGAGGGCAGACAGACGATTCTTGATGTGGCACATAATCCCCAGGCAGCCAGGACACTGGTTCATAATCTAAAACAATTTCCGAACAGCGGTAAAACGCACGTCATCATAGGAATGTTGAAAGATAAGGATCAAACGGGTTTTCTGAGTGAGTTGGTTGAAATTGCCGATTTCTGGCATACAGTGACCACATCAAGTTCACGGGGGAGTAACAGTAAATCACTAAAGAAGGAATTACTTGAATTAGGGGTGACTGCCCCAATTTCAGTGAATGATACTGTGGCGGATGCCTTTCTTAAAATAGAGAATAAAGCCGGGATGCATGATCGTGTCGTGGTGACCGGATCTTTCCTTTCCGTTGGTGATGCAATGAAACACCTTAAATTAAAAATAGTAAACACCTGGTAACTTACTGAGAATGATGGAGCAAAAATTAAAAGAGCGATTAGTGGGGGCAGCTGTCCTGGTGGCAATTGCCGTGATATTTATACCCATTATGTTAAACGATTCCCCGGAAACAGAGTCGATTTCAGGTTCAAATATTCCTGAAAAACCAGAGACAACTTTTAATTCAAGGATTATCCCTGTCATTGAGAATGATAAGAAATCTTTGTTAAATACGATTGAGTCCGAGAGTATTGGATCTGAGGAAAATCAGAACAAGAATGACCAGAATGTCGTTGTTGAAAAGATCGTATCTGATAACGATAAAATTGCCGATAAAATTTCGTCAAAAAAAGAAGCCATAAAAAATGAAGTGAAAGATGAAGTGAAAGATGAAGTGAAAGATGAAGTGAAAGATGACGTTGGTTTGTCTGCATGGATTGTACAATTAGGCAGCTTCACCGAAGAAAATAATGCTCAATCCCTGAACGAAAAATTACGCAAGGCAGGCTATCCAGCATTTGTGGAACCACTTAAAAAAAATGGAAAGATCAGCTATAGAGTGAGAGTTGGTCCGGAAATACGACGCTCAGAAGCAAACTTGTTATTAAAAAATTTGAAAGATAAAATGAAGCTGGATGGAATCGTTGTAACTTATCCTTAATGATGATTGATATGTCAGAAACACCCAGGCCTAATCATTGTGCAGTCTGTTGATATCGCAATCCTGGTTATTGTTGCATTACCGGCAATCGCAGGTGTGATGTATGGGTTTCTGAATATTGTATTTTCCTTACTGGCCTGGGTATTGGCACTGGGCATTTCAATCAAATTATCTCCTGCATTTACCCCACTACTTGAATCATCCGTTAGTACCCCTGTGTTAAGGTCAATCCTCGCCTTCGTTGGCTTATTTGTTATTAGTCTTGTGCTACTCACGGGCATTGGTTTTCTCATCGTCAAATTACTCGGCAGGACAGGATTAACAGCCGCAGACAGAATGCTCGGTTTGTTCTTTGGTATCGGTCTCGGAGCAATCGTTGTAGAAGTTATTATCTTCCTTGGAGGCTTTACAGCCTTGCCACAAGAACCGTGGTGGGATGATTCCAGAGTCATCAAACCATTTGAGAGAGTGGCTATCTGGTCAGATCAATATCTGCCAGAAAATATTTCAAAGTATCATGAGTATGAAATAACGGCGAATGGATCTGTCGAAGATACTCCACCAGAAACTAATCCACCTGAGACTAATTCAACAGGCTAGAATGCTATACTCTTTGGGTAAGGACAAATTGAAATGTGCGGGATAATCGGGATTGTAGGTAAACATTTTGTAAATCAACGTATATATGATGGGTTAACGGTTTTGCAGCACAGAGGACAGGATGCTGCGGGAATGATGACTTACCATAATCGAAGACTCTATTTACGCAAGAGTAATGGTCTGGTGAGAGATGTATTTCATACCCGTCATATGCTCAGTCTTAAGGGTAATATCGGGATCGGTCATGTTCGCTACCCAACGGCTGGATGCTCATCTTCTGCAGAGGCCCAGCCATTCTATGTAAATTCTCCGTATGGAATATCACTTGCGCATAATGGTAATCTCACAAACGGTGAGGAATTGAAACGCCAATTATTCAGGGATGATCTCAGACATATAAATACAGATTCTGATTCGGAAGTATTACTGAATGTGCTTGCACACGAATTACAGCGTATGGGTAAACAGCGTCTGGAAGTTGATGATGTTTTTGATGCTGTCGGAAATTTGCACAAGCGTTGCAACGGGGGTTATGCAGCCGTCGCTATGATTAGTGGTTTTGGTATTCTCGGTTTTCGAGATCCATATGGCATTAGACCAGTGATTTTCGGAGAGCGTGAAACTGATGCTGGAAAGGAATATATGATTGCTTCTGAAAGCGTCGCAATTACTTCATTGGGATTCACAGTTGTTCGTGATATTGAACCCGGTGAAGCTATCTTTATCACAAAGGATGGCAAATTATATACGCGCCAATGTGCAGAACATCCACAACTTTCACCTTGTATCTTCGAGCTTGTTTATTTAGCAAGACCTGATTCGATAATTGATGGTATTTCTGTCTACAATGCACGACTTCTGATGGGCGAGGCATTGGCAGAGAAGATACTGGAGCTAAGACCTGATCATGACATTGACGTTGTCATACCGATCCCGGATACGGGAAGAACAGCAGCGTTACCTCTGGCGCAAAAACTCAACGTGAAATATAGCGAGGGATTTATCAAAAACCGTTACATTCCTCGTACTTTTATCATGCCAGGACAGGAAATTCGCAAGAAATCAGTCAGGCAAAAGCTGAATGCAATTAAATCCGAATTTAAGGACAAAAATGTTTTGTTGGTCGATGACTCGATTGTCAGAGGGACAACTTCTGGTCAGATCATAGAAATGGCGAGGAATGCTGGTGCAAGAAAAGTTTATTTTGCATCAGCAGCACCACCAGTCAGCTATCCAAATGTATATGGAATTGATATGCCTTCGGTCTGTGAATTAATCGCACATGATAGAACTGAAGAGGAAATAGCAAGTTTGATTGGCGCTGATTGGCTGATATATCAGGATCTGGATAAATTAATCAAAACAACACAAGTAGGTGATTCACCTATCACCAAGTTTGATTTGTCCTGTTTTAATGGTGAATATGTCACTGGCGACGTTAATCAGGAATACCTTGATCATATAGAGGATGTGAGAAATGATGGCGCGAAATCAAAAAGAGAGGTGAGTGAAGAAAATTTAATCGACCTTTCTAACGATGCCTGAATATTTTTCCTGCTTAGCTGCACATCGCTACTGCTTCATGTATTCCATTCTCATATATGCCGATCATTTCTGTCTCGAGTCCTGTGGAGAAGAGGATGGACTCATAACTTTCAGCAGATAACTCGCCAAAACCATTTTTGTATAAGGCAATGTATGTAGAGAGTAGTCTAATGCATTGAGCAAGACCTTCTTTATCAATCATTTCAGATAAAGTTTCCAGTTCCCTTTCTTTAATCTTTAACTCTGATTAATAAATTCACAATAGTATTCATGTTGTTTCCTCCGTATATTTTTCTTCGCTAAACACTTCACCACAAATGGTGTGCCAATCATTAATAATGATGATAATCAATGAGTTAAAATAATTACGAAATGAACAGGCAGTAAGTAATGTCTCCGATAAACGACATATAAACTAAAAATCAAGCCTACCCTGATAAAAAAACAATGATTTTGTGATATCAATCACGGAATAGACAATTTACTTGTGAATTGTATCTCAATAGTTGGAATGGTTTGTTGTGAAATACGGCTATAGGAACTAAAAACAAGGTAGGCAAATAAATACAAGGTTTTTATCAGAATCATCATTAATAAAATTTATGAAGAACAGGATAAATATATAGATAGATATACATAGCGTGATAAATATGAACGATTTCAGAACAAAACCAGAAGCACTCCATCAAATACCGATAGAAAATAATTCTACCAGGGACGATCAAAAGGTCGCTGATGTTAAACAGGTGGTCACTTCAGAAATACAAAACCTCCTGGAAGATAAACATGTGCCGGATTTTGTTTCCGACTTTCTTCTCAAAAATTGGGTGAAATTATTAACAAAGATTCACAACAAAAACGGGATTAATAGTGATTCATGGCAACACGCTATTGACACCGTAAAGGACATGATTTTCTGCGTTGGTAACATCTCAGCAAGGGAAGATAAGGATAAATTCGACGAATTATGGCCTGATCTACTCATGCGTCTTCGAAATGGTATCAATATGATTTCAATGTCACCTCGTGAAGAATCCGATTTTATTTCCAGGTTATCGAAACATAAAGCGACGCTGACAATGTTAGAGGCACTATCAAAATCTAAAAGCAATGATGTGACCATAATCAAGCCAGAGAAAATCAAGGCACTAAAGATGAAAATTAAATCTGCTGTTGTACAGCCCGTAGCTAAAGGGATGGGTTTGGATAGCACTTTAAGCGAAAATGATACGATGCCTTCACTTAGAACGTATGCATGTAAATCACAATTCATGGATGAACAGCTGGTTGATCGCGATGTTAGAGAGATGGACTTTGATAGTATTGGAAACGAGGATATTACGATTCCAATACTTGAGGCAAAAGCAGATAGACGACCATTTATGGACGAGCTGCTGGTTGATAACCATGATGTTGAAGGATTTATGAGTGAAATAGACGAAAACTGAAGATAATGATCATTTATTGATCTATATAAACTTTCGAATAATAGGCCAGGGTGATCCGTGGTCGGGTGAATGACCAGGGACTAATTATCAACAGTGTATTTATTGACATGTTAAGAGGGTTTTCCTAGACTCGCTGACAGAGCGCCGATTTGATTCAAGCTTGCGGGCGCGTAAAAAGTACCGCTAAAGAAGAGCAACCTGCTTTAGCATAAGCTGAACGCGGGTTTTTTTGCGTCCGCATGATTTTCCTGAAGTTTTTTCAATGGGTTGCACAGATTATTTGGAGTGAGATATGGCCAAAATTGACCCAAAGCAATATGGGCCAAACACGAATGCAGTGAGAGCAGGACAGGTGCGCAGTGCGGAAGGTGAGCATAGCGAACCGATTGTAACCACCTCAAGTTTTGTCTTCAAAGATGCCGCTGAGGCAGCGGCACGTTTTTCCGGGGATGAACCAGGGAATATATATTCGCGATTTACGAATCCTACCGTGCGTACATTCGAGCAGCGCCTGGCAGCATTGGAAGGGGCTGAGCGTTGCGTCGCGACCTCCTCAGGGATGAGTTCGATTTTGAGCACATTTATGGGTTTGCTAAAAGCTGGAGACCATATCATTGCATCTCGCAGTATCTTTGGCACAACAGTCGGTCTGCTGGAGAACATATTATCAAAATTCGGTCTCGCAACGACATTTGTTGATTTGACAGACTATGAGGCCTGGAGCAACGCGATAGGCCCTGACACAAAAATGCTGTTTCTGGAGACACCCTCAAACCCGCTGACTGAAATCGCTGACATTTCCCGCCTGGCAGAGATTGCCCATTCGAAGGGTTGTTTACTTGTCGTTGATAATTGCTTCTGTACACCAGTATTACAGAAACCATTTAGTCTGGGCGCTGATATTGTCATACATTCAGCAACAAAATATATCGATGGGCAAGGTCGCTGCATCGGCGGAGCAGTGTTGGGCAGTGATGAACTGCTGGCAGAGGATGTCGTTGGTTTTTTAAGAACCGCGGGTCCAACAATGAGCCCATTTAATGCCTGGGTATTCCTTAAAGGTCTGGAGACATTGCATTTGAGGATGAAAGCACATTGCGAAAACGCGTTGCAGGTAGCTGAATGGCTGGAGCAGCAGGACAATGTTACGCGCGTTTATTACCCGGGTCTCGTATCACATCCGCAACATGAGCTGGCAAAAACTCAGCAATCCGGATTTGGCGGTGTTCTGAGTTTTGAGGTAGAAGGTGGTCAAAAAGCGGCCTGGAATGTCATAGACTCAACCTCGCTTTTTTCAATCACGGCTAATTTGGGTGATGCCAAAAGTACGATTACGCATCCAGCATCTACCACACATCATCGGTTGACAGACAAACAGCGGCTTGAGGCCGGGATTAATGATGGTCTGATCAGACTGTCTGTCGGGTTTGAAGATGTCAGTGATCTTACTCAGGATCTGGCAGCGGGCCTGGGCTTGAATCATTAGAACACAGGTCATTGAGAAGGAATTGACTTAAATTGTTTAGTAAACGTGGATTTTTGGTGTCCTTTTGTGGTAAAAAGAGCGCCTTACGAAGGTCTGATGTAGGGGAAATGCGGCGCAACGACCGCAACAAGTGAAAAAACTAATTAAAAATGCACTGAAATAATAATAAGTATTTATCAAGTGTTGGATAAAATTCTTGGATAAGAAGGCTCCGACATCATTTGAAAAATAAGGACTTAGCGACGAGAGTCGCGAATCACGATCCCTAAAATTTAAATCATATTACTGGAGGGTATTAACTATGCCTGGTCGTAACTTTTTATTTATTCCTGGCCCAACCAATGTGCCACGTCGTATTCAAAATGCGATGAACCTCGAACAGGAAGACATGCGTGCCATGGATCTTCCCGATTTTACCAAACCCCTGTATGAAGACATGAAGAAAATCTTCAAGACCGAAAAAGGACGTGTCTTTATCTACCCTTCATCGGGTACTGGTGGTTGGGAATCTGCCATCACCAATACCCTGTCACCAGGCGATAAAGTGCTGGCCTCAGGTTTTGGTCACTTTAGCAATCTTTTTATTGATTGCGCCCAACGTCATGGTATGGATGTGCAGGCACTGGAAGTCGAATGGGGCAAGGGTGTCCCTGCCGAGGAGTTTGCCAAAATCCTTGAAGCTGACAAAAACCACGAGATCAAAGCAGTATTTGCGACACATAATGAAACGGCAACGGGCGTTGTTAGTGATATCGCCGCTGTTCGTAAGGTAATCGATGATGCCAATCATCCGGCATTATATTTTGTTGATACCGTCAGTGGTGTTGCCAGTATTGATTTCCGTATGGACGAATGGGGCGTTGACCTTGCCATTAGTGGTTCACAAAAAGGTCTGATGCTGCCTACTGGTTTAGGCATTGTTTGCGCCAGTGAAAAAGCACTGGAAGCAAATAAGACTTCCACCTGCCCACGTTGTTTCTTCGACTGGGATGACATGATTAAGACCAATGATCTTGGTTTCTTCCCATACACACCACCTATGAATCTGTTACGCGGTCTGCGTGAGTCAATGAACATGTTGTTTGAAGAAGGTCTGGAAAATGTTTTCGCCAGGCACAACCGTATGGCAACGGCTGTCCGTAAAGCTGTTGAGGCATGGGGCCTGAAACCGATTGCAACAGGTCCAGAATGGTACTCAGATACAGTCACGGCGGTTGCAACACCTGAAGGTTTTGACGGTAACGAAGTGGTTCGTCATGCCTACAAATATTACGACGTTTGTTTTTCAATCAGTCTGGCAAAGATTGCTGGCAAGGCATTTCGTATCGGCCATATGGGAGACATGAACGAGTTAATGGTGTTGACACCCATTACAGGCGCTGAAATGGCAATGAAAGATCTTGGCTATCCCATTGAATTGGGTAGTGGCGTTGCTGCTGCACAGGAATATCTGCGTAGCACAAAAATTGATCGCATGGCCTAATCGAGAGGAATAAATTATGAGTTTTACACAATTTGAGCAGGCGCGTCCGCGTCTGCAACGTAGTGAGCTGGCTGTGCCTGGCTCAAATCCAGGTATGTTTGAAAAAGCAGCCAAGAGTGATGCCGATTATATCTTTCTTGATTGTGAAGACGCTGTCGTCCCTGATGATAAAGAACAAGCCCGTAAAAATATTATTGAAGGTCTGAATGATATTGATTGGGGCAATAAAACAATGTCTGTCCGTATCAATGGTCTGGACACCCATTACATGTATCGTGATGTGGTCGATATCCTAGAACAGGCAGGAAATAATCTGGATACCATCCTGATCCCCAAAGTGGGTACCGCTGAAGATGTCTACGCTGTTGATATGCTGGTGACCCAGATTGAAACAGCAATGGGCCTGAAGAAAAAGATTGGTCTTGAATGTCTGATCGAAACTGCCCTGGGTGGTGCCAATGTCATGACCATTGCCCAGTCCAGCTCGCGTCTTGAAGCCTTTCACTTTGGCGTTGCAGATTACGCAGCAAGCATGCGTTCACGCACAACGGTGATTGGTGGTCTAAATCCGGATTATATCTGTGACGGTGCATTGAATGATCAATGG
>CAZDFI010000080.1:0-11826 GCA_964504725.1 uncultured Enterobacteriaceae bacterium | reverse complement strand
ATATTTTCATCTTTCACACCAAATGCTTTCGCTTCATTGTGATTGGCAGTGACAGCAAGCATGTGTTTCTCCGGTGCATTACATCCGCTCTCTTTTAGCCATTTGATAGCCGTCTTTGCGTTGATCAGGGTTTCTCTGGTGGTAAAGGATTTTGATGAAATAATAAATAATGTCGTTTCTGGATCTGATTTATCAAGCGCTGAATTGATATCGCTGAAATCGATACTGGAGACGAAATGAATAGCTATGTCTGAAACTGCAAAATCTGAGAGCGCAGTGGTGGCTAATCTGGGACCAAGATCTGATCCTCCTATGCCGATGTTGATTACAGTATCTATGGATTTACCGGTATATCCCCTGATATTACCTGTATGCAGCAACTCAACAAATTCATGCATATGTTGCAATTCATCATGTACCATTTCAGTGACATTTTTGCCATCTATATAATAAGGTTTTTCTATTGGTGAGCGCAGTGCCATGTGCATGGCCGCAGTATTTTCAGTCTGATTAATTGCTGCGCCGCTGAATAATTGTTGAATGGCACCGGTCAAATCAGAATTTTGTGCCATTGAAATTAGAAGCGCGAGAGTTTCTTCCGTTATAAGATGTTTTGAATAATCGATATAAAGCTTGTCAAGCTCGGTTGAAAATGTTTCAGCCCGTTTTGGATCTTGTTTGAATGTTTCCTGTAGACTGATTCCGGAAATTTTCTCCTTGTGTTCAGCAAGCGCCTGCCAGCAACTGTTCACTATGTGTTTAGGTGCTTTATATGCGCTCATAAAAAGATAACAATTTTAATTAAATGTGGCGAACGAATTTAACGATATTCGTTATATTGATTGTCAAGTTTGTACGTTATGTTAAGAACTAAGGATGGTGTGACAATGTGAAAGATTTTTATCTTTGCCTCAGATTCATCTTTTCCCAGGTTTATTTCCATCTGGGGCTATCCTTTTGAGGCTTCTCTTAGCCCGAGATATAGTGTTCCAGTTGATCAATAAGAATATTTTTTTCAGAGATAATATTTTTCACGACATCCATAACGGATAATACGCCTATTGGTACTCCATTTTCTGCGACGGGAAGGTGCCGAATATGATTTTCAGACATAATTTTCATGCAGTCTTCAATCGATTGTTCCGGGGTTACGGTTAAAACATTTGAGGTCATAATATCCCTGACAGGGGTCTCACGTGATGATTTGGTTTCGAGGATAACTTTCCGGGTGTAATCTCGCTCTGAAATGATGCCTGCCATTGTATTACCTTCCATGACCAGTAGTGCACCGACTTTTGCTTCATTCATTAAAGTTATAGCATCGTATACCATGGTGTCCGGACTGACTGAATACAATTCGTAACCCTTGTCGCTTATAAGCTGGTGCGCAGATATTGACATGAAATTATCCTCTATTACTCGGTTGCCCTGTAACTATAGATATCCGTGTGTGGAACTATAAAGTATTGTCGGTTCAGTATAGTCAGCTAACTCTTAAGATTCCAATCCAAGTTTGGCACCTATTATGTGTAAACTCAAACTATGGCCTTGTACATAAAGGTTTATCTGTCCAAAAAGTCATGTTTGCAGTAACATTCTGAGCGGTTGGTACCAGGCATTTTGCAGCAGAAATGAATTGCTGTGACTAAATCCTGAGTTAATACTAAAAAATAAATGTGTGAAGTGAGATGAGTTTTCCCGATAAGCTAGGCAAATACGATGTTTTAGGAGAAATAGACCGAGGTAGTATGGGCACGGTTTATCTTGGCTATGATCCATATATTGATCGTGGTGTTGCAATCAAGGTTGCGCATGACGAAGCCCTCAAAAATGAAGAATCCGGCGAACGATTCAAGAAAATGTTTTTCAACGAAGCCCACACAGCGGGTTGCCTGAACCATCCAAATATTATCAGCATTTATGATGCTGGCGCTGAAGATGATGTCTGCTACATCGTTATGGAACTGGTTAAAGGTGGAGGGACACTCAAACCTTATTGCACCCCCGAAAATCTTTTACCCATAGAAAAAGTTGTAGAGATTATTTTCAAGTGCGCCAAGGCGCTGGATTATGCGCATAAGCAAGGTGTTGTTCATCGTGATATAAAGCCGTCAAATATCCTATTGGAGGAAAATCTGGAAGTACTGATTGCTGATTTCAGTATTGCGCATATAAACAGGCCTGACGATACAGAAACTCAACAAGTCGGACTCATGGGGTCGCCCAGATACATGTCACCAGAGCAGCTAATGGAAGATGAAATAACACATCAAACAGATCTGTATTCTCTTGGAATCGTTATGTATGAGATGTTAACCGGGAAACAACCTTTTGAAGCGGATAATTTCTCTCGACTAGTGACCAAGATAATGAATGAAGCCCCCCCACTATTAAAGGATTTACGTCCTGATTTACCTGATCCCTTGATAGATATTTTTGAAAAAGCAACCAAAAAAGATACGAAGGAACGTTATGAAACGGGCCTGGAGTTTGCCGTCGATTTGAGTAAGGCATTTGAAAACCTGGAAGGGCCAGAAGAGGATATTTCAGAGAAGGAAAAATTCAATTCGATCAAAAAACTCGAATTCTTCCAGGGGTTCCCAGATACGGAAATATGGGAAATTCTCCGGGCTAGTAACTGGCAGGAATATAATATGAAGGATGATATTATCGTCGAGGGTGAACTGGATGATTGTTTTTACATTATCGTTGAAGGTGAAGTGGGTGTTTTAAAAAATGATCAGGCCATTCGCGTCTTGAGTATGGGAGATTGCTTTGGCGAGATGGGTTATCTTGCGAAAACAGAAAGAACGGCAACTATCAAGGCGCTTACCGGAACCGCTTTGCTAAAAATAAATTCAACGGTCATGTCCCAGGTATCGCTTAACTGTCAGGTACGCTTCCTGAAAGTATTTCTCAGGACATTAATTCACAGATTGTCGATGACAACAGATAAAGCATCACATGATTAACAAGATGAATCTGGATTATTTTTAGTTAGTCAAAGGCCGTTGAAATTATTGCGACGCAACACAACAATTTTGTGTTTTTGTGACATACTTTTGCAGAAAATCACACATTCCCTTATGCTGTGTTCAGGTCGACTTAAATAACAATATTTACAGTCACATCTGATGCAGGGAGCACATGGGGCTGTTGCAACGGGGGTGAGGTTTAATGTCCACAGGTACAAGGTTCAGTTCGATAGATAGGCTCCATTTTTCAACGCTTTGTATCACTCTTATTATTTCCTCGATGGTCTCTATTTCAGCCTATAGCGTAAGCTTTGAATCTGGAGATTGGTCAGCCAGTGTTGATACCACTCTCACCACCGGGCTAGGTTGGAGGATTGAGGATCGAGATACCCGGATTATAGGTCTATCCGGTGACCCTATATTACCAGGACCTTTTGCGTTACCAGGAACAGATGCCTCAATAATCGGTACTGCCTTTTCTGAGAATTCAGATGATGCCAACCAGAATTATAATGAAGGTACAATCAGCAAATTAGGAAAATTCACGACTGAAGTAGAGTTGAACCATAAGAATGGTTTCGGTATTTTCACGCGTTTTTATGGCTTCAAAGACTGGGAAAATGTAGATGCTGGCGATCGAACAGCATTAGGCCACGGAGCGGACAGATTGGTCACTGAGAATCTCGTTTTGCAGGATCTGTTTTTCTGGGGTGATTTTAATGTTGGTTCCATGCCAGCCAGCATCCGTGTTGGTAAGCAAGTTTTAAGCTGGGGTGAAAGTACTTTTATACAAAATGGCATCAATGTTATCAATCCCTTTGATGTGAGTAAATTACGTACCCCCGGTTCAAAAATACGTGATGCCTTGGTGCCCGTGGGCATGGTGACTGCTTCAATTTCACCGACCGATGATTTATCCCTTGAAGGTTTTTACTCATACAGTTGGAGAAGAACACAGATAGAACCCGTCGGTTCTTATTTCTCAACCAATGACTTTGTGGGCGATGATGGCAGGAAGGTGATGTTGGGCTTTGGTGGTGCTGCATTTGGACCTGGTTTCATTGGATCCGATCGAGGCACTTCCTTTGGTGCCTTAACCCCATTTATCAATATTGATCTAGGGGCAGGTGCTGGTTTTGTTCCAGGTTCTGCTCCGAATGCATTGGCGGGATTCGAACCCGATTTCCTTGGAGTCTTGCGTGCGCCGGATAATCGGCCGGGGAATGGCGGTGAGTATGGTGTTGCCCTGCGTTACTTCGCTGAAAATCTAAATTCTACGGAATTTGGTTTATTTTTCATAAACCATCATAGCCGAACACCTCTCATCAGTGCGATCACCGGAACAGCTCAGGGAGCTGCTGATGCAACGGCTGCAGCAATAGGTATTGCAGGGATACCTGGTGTCCTGCCTCCCCCTGTCGGAGCGACTTTTGCTGCATTGACTGCTGCGCTTGGTTCTCCTGCCGCCGCCGCTGCTGCCTTGCCATCCATTGCCAGTGCCGTGGCCACCGATCAATATGCCAGAACAGCCCGTTATCTGATTGAGTATCCCGAAGATATTAAGCGGGTAGGTCTTAGTTTTAATACAGAGCTTCAAAAATCAGGGGTTGCTCTACAAGGTGAGTACACTTTTATTCATGATGCGCCTTTACAAGTCGATGACGTTGAGTTGTTGTTTCAAGCATTATGTCCCCTGGCTGCAATAAATCCTGCGATAGGAGTAAATCAGCTTGACCCGGGTTGCGCGAACACAGGAACTGACCAGTATCTTCCTGGTTTCATTGAACGTAATGTCAGTCAGGTGCAGGTGACGGCAACAAAAATACTCGGTCCGATGCTTATGGCCAATCAAGGGGCCCTGGTTGCTGAAGTCGGTGTAACCCATGTCCACAATATGCCGGATAAGAGCACCTTACGTCTTAATGGTCCTGGTACCTTTACCAGTGGCAATGCTTTTCATGCTGGAGCTACTGGCCTCCATGCAGGTAAGGCCTCAGAAAATGCTGATGATTTTGCCGATGCCACATCATGGGGTTTTCGAATGGCCGGTCGTTTGACTTATAACAATCTCATCGGACCGGTGAATATTTCACCAAGATTCGCCTTTGCTCAGGATGTCAGTGGTATCACCCCCGGACCCGGAGGTAATTTTGTTGAAGGACGGCGAGCTATCACTTTAGGGATCACCTCGGATTATCAAAATACATGGGTAGCCGATTTCAGTTACACAAGTTTCCAGGGTGCAGGTCGACATAATCTGTTAAATGACCGTGATTTTGCGGCTTTTAACTTGAATTATTCTTTCTAGATTTATTCTTTTTAGGGTTGAGGAAATCAATATGATGGATAAAAAAATAAACATAATCCTTGCCAATATTCTGGCCAGTATGTTTGTTGTGGCCGTCTCAATGCCTGTGAGTGCAGAGATGGCTGCTGACGAAGTTGCACGTCTGGGTGTGGATTTAACTCCGCTGGGTGGAGAGAAGGCCGGCAATGCATCAGGAACCATTCCTGACTGGGACGGTGGCTTAACACAAGCACCATCAGGCTACACGGAAGGAGGATATTATGTTGATCCCTATGCAGGTGATGGCATTAAGGTCACTATTACATCAGGGAATATGGGTGAACATGCAGATAAGCTGACGGAAGGTCATAAGGCATTGTTGAAAACCTATCCTGATAGTTTCAAGATGAATGTCTATCCGACACACCGGTCGGCTGCAGCGCCACAACACATTTATGATGCAACCAAACAGATTGCAGGCTCGGCAAAACTTACGGTCGATGGCAATGGTGTCGAAAACGCAACCGTAGGTATCCCATTTCCTGTTCCATCCTCCGGTTTAGAAGCTATCTGGAATCACCTCCTTCGATGGCGGGCAGATTTTGCTGAACGTAAGGTAGCGCAGGCAGCGCCTACCCGTGGGGGTAGTTACACTCTAGTACAATTTTCTGATCAATTTAACCTTCAATATAATCGGGAAGGGATGACCACGGACAAGCTGAACAATATTATTTTATATTTCAAGCAAGAGGTGAAAGCACCTGCAAGATTGGCTGGCGGGATACTACTGGTGCACGAAACTCTGAATCAGAAAGCCGAGAATCGTAAGGCCTGGCTTTATAACCCAGGTCAGCGTCGCGTCAGGCGTGCACCGAATGTTGCTTTTGATAATCCAGGTACGGCTTCTGATGGCATGAGGACGAATGATCAGTTTGATATGTATAACGGCAGTCCTGAACGTTACAACTGGCAGTTAGTCGGTAAAAAAGAAATCTATGTGCCCTATAATAATTACAAGCTTCAGGATCCTTCTGTTAAATATGCCGATATATTGAAGCCATTGCATATCAATCCTGATCTCCCTCGCTATGAATTGCACAGGGTCTGGGTGGTTGAAGCGACCGTGAAAGAAGGTTCAAGACACCTTTACAAAAGACGTGTTTTCTACATTGATGAAGATTCATGGCAAATTCTGGTCGTTGATCAATATGATAATCGGGATCAACTGTGGCGAGTTTCAGAAGGCTTCGCCATCAATCATTACAACGTGCCTAATTTATGGACCACATTAGAGGTTCATACCGATCTGCAGGCAGGACGCTATCTTGCCATCGGCCTGACCAACGAAAGTGAGCCGTATAACTTCAATGCAAATTTATCAACGAGTGAATTTACACCTGCGGCATTGAGAAGGGCAGGAAAAAGATAAATTGACATTCTGTGCTGATGGCCAGTTCGCGCATTGGTCACCTATCAAAACGTCTGGTGCTGTATTTTTGCAGACCAGGCGTTTTCTGTTTGCATGAACATAAAAATGGTACTTGAACACATAAGGAAATTATTTTCCTTACCTCCAAACATTTATCTATCAGTATGTTTCATTCCTTTAATGATGGCTTCCGTGCTATTACCATTTAGCGTCCAAGCAGATGACACTTCAACAATGGCCAAATTAGCGGGCAAGTCAATGTTACTTGATGCTGCCTATAGTGAAGGTTTGATGACGGTGGTCGGAGAACGGGGTCACGTGCTCATATCCTCTGATGGCAAGGACTGGCAGCAGATAGCTGTACCGACACGAACAACCCTCACAGGTGTTTATTTCCGAGACAAGCATAATGGCTGGATCGTGGGCCATGATGCGGTGATATTGCGTACCACGAATGGTGGTAAAGATTGGCAAAAAGTATATGACGATCCTGAAGGTGAAACCCCTCTATTCGATGTCTGGTTCAGAGACGAAAAGCACGGGATAGCAATCGGGGCATACGGACTCTATCTTGTTTCTGAAGATGGTGGTGCAAGTTGGGATATTAGTGAAATGAATGTCATCACGGAAAAATCAGCAGATGATTCTGGTAAAGAAGAAGTCAAAGCCGAAGACGATGATAATTTTCTCGATTCTTATGACCTGCATTTAAACAGTATTGCCTTTTCAGATAATGATAAGTTATACATTGTTGCAGAGGCTGGCAAGATATATCGTTCAGACGATCTTGGGGAAAGCTGGATAACCCTGGCGTCACCCTATGTCGGTTCATTATTCGGAGTGTTGCCTTTGGCAGGGGATACCGTATTGGTCTTTGGTTTACGAGGACACATGTTTCGTTCAGAAGACGCAGGGTTCAACTGGCAGGAAATTGGAATGCCAACGCAGGAAATGCTGACTAATGGAATCATGATGACGGATGATGAAATCTATATCACTGGACTGGGTGGAACAATCCTCAGAAGTAATGATAAGGGTAAAAGTTTTTCATTGCTGGAACAGGGGCACCGGGATGGGTTTACCGCGATTATTCAAGGTCCTGAAGGTGAATTGATCACGGTCGGTGAAAAAGGAGTCAGCCTGCTTCGGTAGGCGAGGGAACCTGTGTCTGATTCAAAAATAATAAACACGATGGAAAAAATTCTGTTTTCCAACCGCCCGTGGGTGATAGGATTTTTTATTCTAGTCACATTGTTTATGTTGTCTTCGGCAATGAAATTGAAAGTAGATGCAGGATTTTCAAAATTACTGCCACTACAGCATGAATATATGCAGACTTTTACCAAACATCGGCAGGAATTTGGTGGTGCAAATCGTGTGCTTGTTGCCTTGATAGCAAAAGAAGGTGATATATTTACACCCAAATTTTTTGATGCATTGAAACAGGCAACAGATGATGTGTTCTTTATTGAAGGTGTCGATCGTACCCGGGTGACTTCAATATTTACACCTAATGTCAGGTTCACAGAAGTTGTGGAAGATGGCATCGCTGGCGGTAATGTTGTTCCAGATGATTATGAAAACACGCCGGAAGGTCTCGCCAGGGTCAAAGAGAATATTATTAAAGCAGGTATCGTTGGCAGGTTGGTTGCCAATGATTTTTCTGGCGCACTTATCAGTGCACAACTCCTTGAGTTCAATCCTAACACTGGTGAACGACTGGATTATGTGGATGTTGCAAGACAACTGGAAGATAACATAAGACAGAAATACAGTAGTTCTGATGTGGGCGTGGACATTGATTATCATATCATTGGTTTTGCAAAAGTGATTGGTGATATCACTGATGGTGCCAAACGTGTCATTCTGTTTTTTATTATCGCTTTTTTTATTACAGCGTTGCTTGTCTATATTTATTCGCAGTCGCTTATACTGACAATTATCCCACTCGCCTGTTCACTGGTTGCCGTTGTCTGGCAATTGGGGATACTACCCCTGCTTGGTTTCGGGATTGACCCCATGTCGATACTGGTACCATTTCTGATTTTTGCCATTGGCGTTAGTCATGGTGTGCAGATGATAAGCTCCTTCAGATCAGAAGTATTTCTTGGCAGCAACGGTTTGGATTCAGCAAGGATCAGTTTCAGGCGATTACTGTTGCCAGGTGCAATTGCACTTGCCAGTGATACGATTGGTTTCATCACCATCTTGCTGATAGATATTGAAATTATTCAGGAAATGGCTATCACAGCAAGTCTGGGGGTTGCCGTGATTATCCTGACTAATCTCTTTCTACTACCGGTACTCATCTCTTACGTGAATTTGGGTCAAAACTATAGAGATAAACTGGTGAGCCGTGCACATACGCTGTCACCTTTATGGAACAAACTTGTACGCGTTTCAGAGCGGGGTCCAGCCACGGTCATTATAGTGATTAGTTTTGTCTTGTTTGGTTTCGGAATCTGGAAAGGGGCTGATATCAGGATTGGTGATTTGCATCGAGGGGTGCCTGAGCTGCATGGCGATTCCCAATATAATATCGACACCGATGTTATCGCTGATCGATTCTCCATCGGTGTGGATCTTATTTCAGTGATTGTTGAAACCATCCCGGAAGGATGTATCAATTATGAAGTTATGGATACGATAGATCGTTTTGAATGGACAATGAGAAACGTCGATGGCGTTCAGTCCGTCATTGGCTTGCCAACTGTTGCCAAACGTATTAATGCAGGCTGGAATGAAGGAAACATAAAGTGGCAGGTCTTGCCACGAAATCAATCGGTACTGGTTCAGTCTGTCTCCTATGTACCAACATCCTCTGGTTTGTTAAATAGTGATTGCAGTGTCATACCTGTATTGATTTTCACCAAGGATCATAAAGCAGAAACCATTTCTAATATTGTTGAAAACATCAAGTCCTTCGCGGCTGAGTTTGATTCAGATGCTATAAAATTCAAATTAGCCACTGGCAACGTAGGTGTGATGGCAGCAACCAATGAAGAAGTTGATGCCGCACAGTTTCCGATTTTATTCTATGTTTTCTCAGCAATTATTATTTTATGTCTGCTGACATTCCGATCTGTCACGGGTACCTTGTGTATTGTTATCCCACTCGCCCTGGTTTCGTTACTCGCCTATGCCTTGATGACCATTCTGGAAATTGGTCTCAAGGTGAATACCTTGCCCGTTGTCGCATTAGGTGTGGGGGTTGGCGTAGATTACGGCATCTATATCTATAGTCGGCTGGTTAGCATAATGGATGAGGGAAGCCCACTCACAGAAGCCTATTTGCTAACACTGAAAATCTCGGGTGCTGGTGTTATCTTTACCGGGGTCGCATTGGCAATTGGTGTGGTCACGTGGATTTTTTCTCCACTTAAATTCCAGGCAGACATGGGCATACTGTTAACTTTCATGTTCCTGGTGAATATGTTAGGCGCAATCTTACTTCTGCCTGCATTGGCTAATTACATGGTGAAATCTGAAAAGATATAATTATACGTTTGCCTTTAAGCTACTGACCCTTACCTATACCCATGAATGACTGGTTCGTATACATCGTCCGTTGTGCCGACGATAGTCTATACACAGGTATTACAAAAAATGTAGTCAGAAGAATTCAAGAGCACAACAACGATGATAGTTTAGGGGCAAAATACACAAAAGCCAGACGCCCTGTTGTTTTGGTACATCAGGAAATATGTATGTCACGTTCAGCAGCAACAAAACGTGAAATCGAAATCAAGAAATTAAGTCGAAAGGATAAAAATATTCTTTTGGATCAAAAATAACTATCTGGCTAAGTGCCAAATTCGGCCAGATATTCCCAGCGACAGTATGCTTCTTCCAGTTCAGTTTGAACTTGCTTCACCTTAGCTATAGTCTCACTAATGGTATTTTTATCTTGTCGATAGAAATTATTTTGGCTAATAGTTTGCTCAAGTTCCTTTTGTTGACGCTCCATGATTTCTATTTTTTCTGGTAAACCTTCAAGTTCACGTTTCTCATTAAATCCGAGTTTCTTTTTCTCAAAAGTGTTCTTTTCATTTTTCTGTTTGGTTGATTTTTTATTTTTGCTAGATGTTTTATCAAAAAGTGACGTTGTATTATCCAATTTTCTTTGACGGATCCAGTCCTCATATCCCCCGACATATTCGCTAACCTTGCCATCATCTTCGAATACCAATGTGCTGGTTACTACATTATCCAGGAATGTCCGGTCATGGCTAACAAGTAAGAGTGTTCCCTCGTACTCTGCGAGTAATTCTTCCAGTAGCTCTAGTGTATCTACATCCAGATCATTGGTTGGCTCATCGAGCACCATCATATTGGCTGGTTTGGTAAACAAGTTGGCCAGCAATAATCTGTTTCGTTCCCCACCGGACAGGGTCTTAACAGGAGAATCTATTTGTTCAGGAGGAAACAGAAAATCTTTCAAATAACTAATAACATGGCGTGAGCGACCTTTGACTAAAATCATATCCTTGCCATCGCTGATATTTTCCCGAACCGTCTTTTCCAGATCCAGTTGCTGTCTTTGTTGATCAAAATAAACATAATCCAGACGAGTGCCCATGACGACTTTTCCTGAGTCCGGTTTCAGATCCCCCAGAATTAACTTAAGCAAGGTACTTTTACCTGAGCCATTTGGGCCAATAATACCAATGCGGTCACCACGCAATATGGTTGTCGATAAATCATTAATCAATAATTCTTCGTCGTAGCTAAAATTTACATGTGACAAGTCGGCTACGCGTTTCCCCGAAAGTTCACTACTATCAATAGCAAGGTTCACTGTCCCTTTTACTTCCTGTCGACGACTACGTTCTTTCCTTAATTCCTCTAGTGCACGGACGCGGCCTTCATTGCGAGTACGTCGGGCCTTGATCCCCTGGCGTATCCAGGCTTCTTCTTTCGCCAGTTTTTTATCGAATTTTGCATGTTCCCTGGCTTCTTCCCTGAGTAATTCGTCTTTCTTTTTAAGGTAATAATCAAAATCACCTTTGAATGAAACGAGGTTCCCGCGGTCAAGCTCTACAATGCGTGTGGCAAGATGCTTCAGAAATGTTCGATCATGTGTAATAAATACCAGGGCACCCTGATAAGCCAGCAAGAATTCCTCCAGCCAGTTG
>CAZDFI010000079.1:0-11954 GCA_964504725.1 uncultured Enterobacteriaceae bacterium | reverse complement strand
ATCTATCTCTTAGGCAATCAGGATAGTTGGTCCACATGGTGTTGACGGGTTACAGTAATGCGCTACCTTTATTTTGTTTTTAAAAACCAGACAGGCTCACTAAGCTGTGTGGCTTAAGGGAAGAAAGAGAATAAATAGTGAAATTTAAGCGCTAAGCCTAAACTTTTGCTATAATAACCTGCCTAATTAGATGTAAAGAACATTTCCAGGAGAAGATTGTGAGTATTTCATTTGAAGGCAAAAGAGGTTGGAATCCCCCTCAACCACCGCCGACTGCATAGGCATCCTTTACTACATTACCCCGGCGCTTATAACAGGCGGAGCGATCATCGCCTCCGCTGTCTTAGGTGCGCTTGTTGCTATCTTTAGTATCGGACATCAAAGAGCTATAGCAAGAAAACGAGCAACTTTAGACCTTATACTGAGGTGTGATGAATCCGACTTCCAAGGACTAATAGATGATTATTGTAAGATTCGAGACAACCCATATGGTCTTGAGAAGTATGCACAGTCAACGGAAATGTTATCTCCGGGCGATTTAAAATCTGTGGGCGTAATTGATAGGTATTTAAATCATTATGAGATCGTTGCTGTAGGCATTTCTCAAGAAATACTTGACAAGAAAACATATGAGCTTTGGATGAGGTCTGCATTTGTTAATGATTGGAATTGCGCTTGTGGATATATATCAAAAGTCAGAAAACAAAGTCCGAGAAATGCAAAAAACTATGTGGAGTATGAAACTCTAGCAAGAGAATGGGGCGGAGACCCGCTATCTGATCAATCTGAGCTTGATTTAAAAAACCCCTAACAGTCTTTCAAACATCCATTTAGGACTCTTACGCATATTATATCTGTAATCAAACTCACCTAAGTAATCAGGGCGCTTCTTAATGTAGCAATATCGAGAAGGTTCAGTGCCAGCGTTGTGGTTTTAGAACCACGCGCTGTACAGAAGATAAATAGAGAATGATAGCCCCGCCATAAAGGCGGGGTTTTTATTATAAATCACTCATGCTCTGATATTGCTTGTTTATAACTCCCACGGCCATTTCTCCTCTCGAATACACTCATCTTTTAGGGTGCTTAGAATGTTGTGCGCCGTTTCATTTAGAACATTTCCAGTTATTGCATGATTGTCTTCATATCTAATACCGTTACCCATAATATGAACAATATTAACAAATGAAAATTGATTGCTATGGATCGCTTGACACCGCACATATCTGTAAAGCAATTCTGAATTATTAAAAAGGGGCAGATGCTGTACTAGATTAGCGCGATCATAATCATCAAATGAATTACTATCTATAAGCCCAAGAAAGGTTGCGGGGTTTATATATCTATTTCCCGCCTTTATAGCATCCTCATCTCCATATTCTTGATTTATTATGTTCGTAATCTCATCATGGTTCTTTAGCTTCAGGTAACTCCCGTTATCTTTAAAATCAGAACGAGGCCACTGGCAGAAAAATAATAGATCAATCTGTTCGTAAAACTCCCGTTTTCCTGAGTACTCAAGGACAACTCGTTTATAAGATTGATTATCATATTTTAGGTTTGGGTAACGTAGTGAGCCATACGAACCTATATGGCAACTTAACAATAATATGGCGTCCAAATAGTGATTAGTATCTCCTAATAAAGTTTCCGCCCTCCCGAGATCTTTTTCTAATTGTTCGAAATAAGCTTTCACGTAATCTTTTTTCATTTGTTTAAATCAGATAAATAATTGATTCTCTGTTAAGGTCTTACCCTTGCCCCTCCTATTAAATTGCATACATCGCAATTATGGAAGCCGTTTTTTACACCAGACAAAAGAAAAGCTCCGATTAAGGGGCTAATCTGTTTATGGCTTAATTAGAGCCGTTTCTTGTAAGGTACATGTAACAGCCCGATAGCTTTCTTCTTTGCCCTCTCCCCTCTTCGATCATAGTTCGCTGTAGTTTGTACGCTGGCATGTCCGGCTAGTTGCTGAACCGTAACAACATCAGCACCTTGATCTAATAGTTCACTAATGAATGATCGCCTTAAATCATGAGGACTAAACCGGGCTATCCCCGCTTGCTTCGCATGGCTAAGTAACAGGTTATAGATTGCCTGGTCAGTCATACCCCTATCCTGCACCTTCCCGCCTTTCAGTATTGGGTTGAACAATGCCCCCTCATGATCTCCCCGCACAGACAGCCAATCATTCAAGGCATCAAGCGCACCATTATCAACGTATAATAACCTCTCCTTATTGCCCTTCCCTCTTACCTTTAATTCCCCTGATTCAGTGTTGTAATGGGAGAGATCAAGCGACACAATTTCATCACGTCTTAGCCCGCAAGCGTACATGATAGAGATAATAGCCGCGTTCCTAATCCCGATAGGCGTACCCGCACAAGTATCGAGTAACGCCCCTATCTCACCAATGCTTAACGCACGGCCAGGAGGAAGCCGCTCACCCCTAACAGGTTTAACATTACATAGCCTTGTATAATCATCAGCAGACATCAGGCCAAGATTAAAGGCACTTTTAGCAGCTCCACGTAATGCGTACAACGTCATGTTTATAGTAGATGGAGCTAAATCGGATTCCTGTAACCTTGCCCGGATTGCTTCCATGTGTTCATACCTCAACTCATGCCAGGGCATTGAATCAAACGGACAGTTAAACATATCCGCGACTTTTTGCAGCTTACCCTTTAACGATCTTCTTCCCGATGGTGCTAATGAGGATAGATAGACCATTGCAGGGCTTCGCTCGTTAGGTACATTCATCTGTTTGACTTGAGGCAGGGTGTTCATATCAACCCTCTTTCAGCCATTGATACAGACTCTTCACGGCTAACAACGATATGATCCAGTACACGTACATCAATAAGGGAAAGGGCATCCTTGAGTTTATTAGTAAGAGAGCGATCCGCCTGACTTGGCTCCGCAATACCTGAAGGATGATTGTGTGAAAAGATAACCGCAGCAGCATTATGTTTTAATGCAGCCTTAACAACTTCGCGCGGGTAAACGTTCGCCCCGTCAATCGTACCTCTGAACATTTCCTCAAAGCATATAACGCGGTGTCTGTTGTCCATAAAGAGACAAGCGAACACTTCATGTTCAAGGCTGGCAAGACGCAACCTTAAATACTGCTTGGTTTGTTCGGGACTGGTCAGACTATCGCCCCTGATCTCACTATCAAGAATATCAATAGCAAGGTTAACGATCTGGTTTGGATGGATGGACTCCTGGAAGTTATATAAGCCCGTTTCATCAGTGATATAATTACATGCAGTCATGGTTGATACCTCTCGTATCGGTCATGATTAGCGCCTCTTTGTAAGTTTCCAGCTACATCGGGGCGCGACCTTCATCCTTGCCCTACATCGTCCTTACTTTGGTTTTGAGAATTGCTATTCTCATAAGTAATAATAGTAGATAAATCCCATTAATCAAGGCAGGAAATAATCTCTATTTATATCCGTTCCTTATAATTCAGGTCAGGAAGGCGTGCTGTTTATGCGTGGATAACTTGCGGTATACATGGGTTATTCACAAGGGAACGCCGCAACTAGAGCAACTACAACTTCGCCGGCGGCTGTCTCATGCAAACTTTCCGGATGTTCCTGTAGGTGCTTTGTCACAATGCGTATCAGCTGGGTAGTGCTCATCTTATCAGGAGGACACCACAGCGTTAACATTACTTCCCATGAAGTAAAATTATCATGCGCGTCTACAATGCCCGTAACAAAACCAAAACAGGTGTTCCCGCTAGCGGCACTACCTGTTTCGCTGAGATATGCCTCACACTCTTCCAGTAATTGATTGCCGCTCCTAAAACTAAGAGCAGCGGCCTGGTTGAATGAAAACAGCAAAACGATCATCAATAGATATTTCATGTCCCCCCCTTTGTTAGCAGAAATGAAACGCCCTTTTTCTTGATATGAGGTGCTTAGTCATCTGCTGTTCGCTTGCGATTTGGCCAGAGTTCGTCAGTGAGTGCTCGCATCCCATTGCTCAAGTCTTTTAGAGGGTTCTCCTGGCAGTATTTCTCCATCCAGAGTTCAACGCTTTCCAGATCAGTACTGCCCATAATGTGGAAAACGTTAGGTGTCTGCTTGTTATAGGCCGTGATGTATCCGGCAATCCAAGCTCTGTATGTGGTTGCTTCCCAGCTATCTTCTTTGCGAAACTCAACCCACTTTCCACAGGTAATAGGGCCCTCTACATAGTACCTGCCGTCTTTATCCTCTGCCTTTGTCGGCGTGGTAATCGCGAAGCTGAGAACAAGCACAATCAAGCTGAATCGGTTCATGATTCTCCCCTGTATGTGCTTAAAAGTGTAGCTTAATTCCGTTATGTAATGGATCGTATTCTAAAAAAGAATGCTTAATTACAGCAGAACCGCTACCCACGACCAAAAAGACGATAGGGGGTGAATATGTGTAGATGGAACAACGCACTCATCTTTAATGTTTTTTAGTTTGAAGCTGACAATGCTTTTCCGTAAATTATTTTTATAATTTTTTACATATTTTGCTGTATGTAGGATATATAAATATGCATTTCGGATACCTTCATGCGCCGTGGGTTGCCACTTAAAAAGAATGCTTCGATTATCTGCAAATAAAAACCCTCCCGAAGGAGGGTCTGCACGTCCTTATGCTATATGGAAATATTCAAGTCGTTTAAGAAGAAACAGGAAGAAAAAACGATATGAACGATACATATACTACTCCCCTTACCCACGTCTGTATCTCCCCCGAATTGGGTAATTTGTGAATGTCCGCTTAATACTGAAAGCGGACGTTCGACATTAGATTTCAGCCGCGCGGTTTTTGCGTCGGCTGGAATGACTTGTTAGGTGTGGTTTCTACGTTACTCAATGTGGTTCGGTTCCTCTCGAGTCTATATATCCTTGTGTATATATACTTAATATGGCACTAGTGTCCGTTTTTTCAGTAATCAAATACTCCATAATTGTCGGTATCTTATATTGATCATCTTTTGGAACCCATAAATTACGAAGTGAGACCGGAATATGGTTGTTTGCAGTAGTTGAGAAAGATGTTATTTCCTCCGAGCCCTTGATACGTACTTTACCTGAAATTCTTCCTTTGTCGGATCGAAATAAAAGCAAAAGGTAATCAGTAACTCCAGGTGGAACATGTTTCATTTCAACCTCAGTCCAAACTTCATCAGCTGTCTTAGTTGCTTCGTGAACTAACTCGAGTTTATTATTTATTTCGTCTGAAGTAGATTGTAATTGCGCAATTTTATCATTAAGAGCTTTTTGTTCATCATTAGCGATTTGTTCTTTTCCTCTCTCTTCTATTTTTCCAAAAAGATAAGAACCAAATCCACCCATGGCAGATAATATTATCCCAAGTAGTAAAATTAACTGACTGACGGTCTGTAAGGTCATAATTTAATTTACACCTGACTAGTTACTAATTAGAATTTTGGAAGTTAATATTATATAACAGGACTTGGGGGAAATTGGTGATACCTCCTTATATTCAGATTGATAGTAAATATTATAATAGATTTATAGAATGCCTTAGCGTCCGCTTTGGGTCGATTCTAGCATATAAATCTTGCTTCTCTGTGTTACCGCTTACGCTGGAAAGCAGTCATTGATGAAGGTCTGCTTCATACTGAAAGCGGACGTTCAGGTAGAAGTAATGAAAGGCAGCACTCGACCCAATGGAGTCATTTGTGTGAATGTTTTGAACGTCCTCTATCCAGAGTCTTCAATGTCCTCGATAGTCAATGAGTCTATTTCTTTTTTCAACTTTTCCAGCTGCTTCTCGAGGAATTGCTTTCTGTTTTCGTTTTCTAATATTCGAATATCGTCATTAAATTCAGAACAATTTTTTAGAAATTTCAAATGTAGAGAGGACATGAAAAGACTCCAAAATGATACTGTGTCGAATGTTAGAGTATAGTGGAATGACTTATGTTCTTTTGTTTGTTGTATATGATAATAGCCAGGGGGCATATATAGTAGATCCCCTGTCTCAAGCTTGATATCCTGAAACCCACAATCAGAAGGAATAGAAATCTCATAGCCTTTGTTTTTCATTTCATCAAAGTACTCTTGGTCAGCATTTGGGTAAAGAAAATTTTCAAATGGATTTCTCACAGCGGGGGTTTCCGATATTCGCCAATACTTGACTCCTTCCCGTTGCAAAAAAAATACATGTTGATGGTCATAATGAAGAATTCCATTTGAGTTAGGAGGAGTTATATAGCATGTTATAACAATATTTGATCGAAACTGACTCAGATCTGAAGCATCTTCAACAAGTTCTTTTAGTTTATGATTTGAGTAGGATACATCGCTAAAACAAATACTGTACCCAGAGTTGTAAAGTTGAGCGTACATTGAAATAGGTACGTTATTTAATTGTACGATTTTTCCATCTTTGTTTATAGTACTTGCTTGTGCGCTCAAATTTGAAGTTTGTTGCCAGTAATTTTCATCCAATTTCCCCACACACATTGTAGGTAAATCACTACTGGGTGGAAGATCAACAAATTTTTGATCACTTCCCTTGATGACTGCTGGTTTTTTGTTCCAGTATTTATTGAAGAATTCAGCTTTAGTTACTGGGTGAAAGATATCATCAAGTTTCATAAAAACTCCAATTTCAAAATATTCTTCGCCAATAATTTTTCTTTAAGGATTCATGAAATTTAGGAATTTTGCAAGGACCCATTAACATGAGTATAGAAGGTACTTTATCATTTTCATGAAACCTCAGGAGGCTATAGCCTACTCCCGACAAACCAGTCATTAACCCAAGGCTTAGTGTTTGGCTAGGGAGAAGGGATTGCCATCCATCTTGAATTATGGTTTTTAAAACCTCATTAAGAGAATCACGAACTCCATCAGTATAATCATTAAACTCCGGATGATTCTTTGCTAAGAGAAGTGGCTCAATGTTGCCTAAAGTTCCATGGCAGAGGCAATGACTACTCATCCAATAATGATCACGTGTTTCTTTTAGCGAATTCTCAATATCTTGTTGTAAGCTATCTGATTTTTTTGTTTGGTACATTGCCAATCTTCCTAAAGCTATTCCCGGAGCTCCATGGCACCAGGAGACTTGGCACCGACCTCCAAGTTGGTGAGAATCTGTCCATCGGCCTTCCTGTATTAATAAGTTCTCATGTTCTACTATTTTTAAAGACTCTTTAATATATCTATTTTCCCCTATAAATTGACCAAGTTCGTGAAGAGCCATCGCTACTCCTGCGAAACCGTGAGATAATCCTCTTTTGAAATCAAGAGCCATCCATCTTGGCTCTCCATTCTTTTGTTTTTCTACCAAATAGTTAGCACATCGAATGGCAACATTTTTTGCCTTACTGTAAGGATTCATGGCAACAAGAGGTAAAATGCTTAGGATACACCCAGCAGATCCAGTCAAGAGATCAAATGATTGATCATCCTCAACAATTGGGTAGATTTTATCTAAGAACTTCTCCGCGTCTTTAAGAAGGTCCTCATCGTGCCAAAGAGCTGCGAGATGAGTATAAAGATAGACTAGAGAACCAAGGCCTAAAAATCCACTTATACCAATTATATTTCCGCCATCAATATGCTTGATTTTAATATTATTTAGCAAAGCCTTAGCTGCTTCTGTGTATTTATCTTGCTTACTTTCCTGCCCAAGATATGCAAGGAATAGGATAACACCTCCTGTGCCTTCATAAATTCCGCAATCCGCATCATTTATAGCAAACGCATCACTTGAAGATTTGTTCTCTCCCATGATACTGACAACTTTTAAGAAAGAAGCTGTGTTACCATGCCAGACAAAGTTTTTGATAACTTCGTCGCCAATTTCGCAAGCGCCTTGTAAAAGATCATTTTCAGATCCAGAACTTAGAGGTTTTATTGTAAGCTTAGTTATTTCTCCCATTGAGGCCCGTATAAACCAAGATTGCTTCTGCTTATCTTCTTCTGACAAGTTCTCTACTCGAGATTTGGCTGACTGCCATCCCGAGGTTATTTCAACTCCGTTCACTTTCGTCCCGTCTGCGCCTACTATTCCTTCGCCATCAACTCCTACTGTGAAATGAGGGATGTCATTTATTTGTATTTGATTGAATTCTGATTCAATAAACTTCTCAACGACAGGTCGGTGAATAGCATCACTCCATAGGTTGTCCCAATGCCACGATCTGTCCAAGTCGTCACGTAAAAGGTCTGGATGGAATGCATCCATATGAAGACCACCATACCTTTTAGTATCCCGCATTATAAGCCGTCTTTTACATTTTTTGAATGAAGCAAGAGGTCCTTCATCTGATAATAGGAAAAATTTATTTTCTTTCAAGATATCATAGGTCGAGCAAAAACCTTCAAGAATTGTATCCGAAGGAATAGGCCTTTCTTTGATATCATCAGGACGATTATGAACTCTAGGAATCCAACCGGGGATGTTTGTGATACGAATATCATCTCTCCCAAAATTATCAATCCCTACAACATTATAAGGCGCCTGTTGATCAACACTCGCCCCTATTCCGCTTACATCAAATGTTTTACGTCCTTTATCAGATATAGACGGCTTTGGAAGAATTCCAACTGACATTACTGAGTCATTAATTAACTGTTTAGCAAGGTCTGATGCTGAATTTATTAGTTTTGGTGTTACTTCTGTATGAAACAATGTCTCTAAATCAACAATTATAGGATGAGCACCAAATGCGACAAGATTCTCAAAATGAATATCTACAGTCTTAATAGAATAGAGAATGGCAAGTAAAGATCCTAAACGAAAGTAAAAATCAAAAAAGTCTTGATCGTCCTTAGTATTCTCTTTTTCAATGAACTCGACCCAACCGTGATCTTCGAAAGAAATAATCTTCATTGTTTTGAGTTTATATTTAAGACCATTGGCATTACACCAAACTAAAAAGTTCTGAAAACACTGATCAATATCTAAATTACGAGGCTTGTAAAGAACCTTTTTTCCACTTTCAAAAGCTAATATGACTACAGATCGCCCTTGGTTGTGAGTATCGCCACTAGGCCGGAAAGACTCTAAAGTGTCAGTTGAGTCAATCCTAAATACTGCTTGGATTTCTTCCCAGTCTTGGACTAAATAATTCAGAAACTCTAGACTTGCTTGAACCCAAAGTTCGAGATCTCTTTGAGCATATCTGGCCAAAACTGGATATTTTTTTAATAACTCCAATCTATAATCTTGGTTCTCACATTTTTTAACAAAATCTTGAAAACGATCGCTTGGTGTTACCCCCTTAAGTTTACCAAGTATCCGTAGAGAATTAACTTCAAGTACAACAGCTCTTCGAATATTTTGTTCGAAGTTTATAAGAAAAGATTTCAAAAATATGTCTAGGAGTTGTTCCAAATTAACATAGGTTCGTTGCAAACCCTGGATACTTTTAGCCTGTTTTATCAGGCTGTTGGAATAGTAACGTATAAGTGGAAGAAAAGGAGATACGATACCGCGTTCAGTAAATTTTCCCAGTGTCTTTGAGAAGAAATCTTGCTTATCAGGTTCACCTTCGCTTTTCAGAATTTCCTTCAACCATTGCGGTTTCCATTCCTGGGGAAATATTTTTTCTGGCGGCGTTCCGAGGATCCTCATAAACTCGACCTCGGAACACTGTTCAAGCTGAAGGCGACGGCTAAATCTTTCTGTATTGTCGACGAACCCAGCTAAAGATTTCCATGATGCAAGCTTAGCTTTCGCTTTTTTATGATCGTAGAATGATTCGGCATTTTTATTTTGCCGTAGTGCTTCAAGTCTCTCAGAGAGAGTTTGTCCTTTAAACCACGAATAATTTTTATGCGGATTTTGGATGGCTCTCAAGGTCACCAATCATCATCATCCCCCCCCTGGCCACAGTTATTTCCAGAACAGTTATTTCCCGAACAGTTATTTCCCGAACAGTTATTACCTGAACAGTTATTACCCGAACAGTTATTACCCGAACAGCTATTTCCTGAACAGTTATTTCCCGAACAGTTATTTCCCGAACAGTTATTTCCCGAACAGTTATTTCCTGAAGCTAACAGACCACCAGAAAATTCTGAACGCTCAATCTTTCCTGCGGGATTTTCAGGGAGCATATTCCATTGACTTTCTGTTAAGGAATTCCGGTATTCAGGATCCTCCCAAGCCCTCACAATTTGCTCTGAAGATAATGAATGGGATTGACGAGAAAATAAGAAAGATGCTCCAAAAATACCTATTACCTTACCTAAAAAGCTTCTTCTTGCTCGATTAGTTTTATCTTGTTCATCGGTCATCATTATTCCCCTCTTTTTCCAACGCGCCATTTTAACACCTTTCATGTCATTATTTACACAGGAAAGTCTGCTTTATACTGAAAGCGGACGTTCAGCTGGAAAATTTGGAGGCTGGGGTTGGATTCGAACCAACATAGGCGGCGTTGCAAACCGCTGCATATATCTGCCACCCAGCCATGTTTATTGAATCAGGCTGCAAACGTTTACTACACGTACCTGTCTATGAGACCGTTTAGTTGTGATTTGGATTGAACACCAACCACCTTTTCTTTCAACTCCCCATCCTTGAAAAACATCAACGTCGGGATGCTGCGGATTCCAAAGCGAGCTGGAGCTTCTGGATTTTCATCCACATTCACTTTAGCTACACGTAAACGCCCTTGATATTCACCCGCCAGTTTTTCAATAACAGGCGAAATCGCGTGACACGGTCCGCACCAGTCTGCCCAAAAATCAACCAGTACAGAATCTCCTGCATTTAGCACCTCTTGCTCAAACGTTTTATCGGTAACTTTAAATGTTTGTGATTCATTTACTTTCATTATTTTTCTCCTGTTAGTTAACTATTAAAATTAATTTACATCGTGATTTTAAGCCGCCAGTGTTTCAGCACTCTGTCCCAGTAAAATCTTTTTAGATTCTTCCGTAACAGTCGGTATCGTATTAATCGAGCTGCCTATTTCATAAGCTCTGATTGTTGCGGGTCGAGCTTTTATTTGCTCATACCAACGTTTCAGGTTTGGAAAATCATTCAAATCCTGTTTTAGCTTTTTATACATAGCGACCCAGGGGTAACTCGCCATATCTGCAATAGAATATTCTCCTGCAAGATATTCACGGTTTGCCAGTTGCTTATTCATTACCTTGAATAACCGTGCTGTTTCATCAACATAACGATTAATGGCATAAGGTAAATGTTCTGGTGCGTAGTGAGCAAAATGAAAGTTTTGCCCGGCCATCGGACCTAAACCACCCATCTGCCAGAACAACCACTGCAATACCTCCGCACGTCCCTTGATGTCATCCAGAATAAACCGACCTGTTTTCTCTGCCAGATAAAGCAGGATGGCGCCTGATTCAAAGATGGCGATTGACTCATTACCTCGTATTGGATCATGGTCAACAACCGCCGGTATTTTATTATTGGGTGATATCTTCAAAAACTCTGGTTTGAATTGATCACCCTTGCTGATATTTATCGGGAATAAGCGATATGGGATCCCGGTTTCTACTAAAAACTGTAGAACCTTGTATCCGTTTGGTGTTGTCCAGAAATAAAAATCAATCATGTCATTCTCCTAAAAAATACTTTGTTATGCTACTTCGCTCACGCCATTAACCGGTTGCCAGTCTCTTTTGGCAAAAGCATCATCTACTGGTGTTTGTGAAATATGATTTACATAATTACTTAAGGTCTTTACAGAAACACCCAGGATGACTTCGATGATTTGCTGTTTGTTATAGCCCGCCTGAATAAATGCCTGAGTATCTTCTTCACTCACCCAACCGCGCTGATCGACGACCTTTGTCGTAAATACTCGCAAAGCTTCCAGCTTGCTATCCGCAATCGGCAAATCATTCCTTATGGCATTAGTCACATCCTGTGGCACCTTCTGCATATCAGCTATCGTGCTATGGGCGGCTACGCAATAATGGCATTCGCTATAACGACTGATAG
>CAZDFI010000078.1:0-11975 GCA_964504725.1 uncultured Enterobacteriaceae bacterium | reverse complement strand
AACGACAACAGAGCCAGCAGGAATGCGCCCATAACTTATTTCACCTGTTTCACGATTGAAGATACGCGTGCTTTGGCCAATGTAAACACCCATAGAAATAACTGCACCATCACCAACGATAACACCTTCGACCACTTCAGAACGTGCGCCGATAAAGCAGTTATCCCCGATGATAGTTGGGTTGGCCTGCAAAGGTTCAAGCACGCCACCAATACCCACGCCACCTGAGAGATGCACATTTTTGCCGATTTGAGCACAAGAACCGACAGTGGCCCATGTATCTATCATGGTACCGGAGTCCACATAGGCACCAATGTTGACATAACATGGCATCATCACCACGCCAGGTGCGATATAACTACCGCGACGTGCATTTGCAGATGGCACAATGCGCGCGCCAATTTTTTCAAAGTCTTGTTTACTCATGCCACTAAATTTTGAAGGGACTTTATCGTAGTAATTGGTGAAGCCACCTTCGATAACCTTGTTCTCTTCAAGCAGAAAGGAAAGCAACACAGCTTTTTTCAGCCACTGATTAACCACCCATTCACCGTCCTTCTTTTCAGCAACACGCATGTTTCCACTATCTAATTCCGCAAGTACTTCCTCAATGGTATTCTTCAATTCCTGACTGGCGGATGCAGGTGTGATTTCCGAGCGGTTTTCAAAATGTTCGTTAACAATATTTTCAAGATTACTCATGTTTTAATTTTTCCTGATTTTAAATTTTCTAAGTAAATATTCTGGTTAAACTATAGCGTTAATCCTTCATAAGGAATGGCACGTTATACCATTAATCATCTATAGAGAATGGCATGTTATACCGCTAATTATTCATAAAGAACGGTATGTCATTTTTATAAATTCACATATTCTTTCGGCTGCCTCGATGCATTGATCTATCTCAGCAACCAGTGCGATTCGTATCCTGTTTTTACCGGGATCAACATCGTCTATGCTACGTGACAGGAAACTTCCAGGCAACACAGTGATGTTTTGCTGAGAATACAATCCTGCCGCAAACTCAGTATCGGAAACAGGTGTCTCCGGCCAAAGATAAAAACTGGCATCCGGTCTTGTGACATTCATGACCGGTTTGAGTATCTTCAAAACGGCATCAAACTTTTTTCGATATAGAGCTCTGTTGCCACACACGTGGTTTTCATCCTGCCAGGCAATAATGCTTGCCATTTGTGTGTATAGTGGCATGGAGCAACCGTGGTAGGTACGATAGCGCAGAAAGGCCTGAATGAGATCGGCGTCACCTGCGACAAAACCGGATCGCATGCCGGGGACATTTGAGCGTTTTGAAAGGCTATGAAAGACCATACAACGTTTGTAATCATCTCGTCCCAAATCTGCCGAGACCTGTAGCAGGCCAATGGGTGGAGAATCTTCATCAAGATATATCTCCGAATAACATTCATCAGCAGCAATGATGAAATCATATTTATCTGCGAGGATGAGTAATTTTTCGATAGTTTCTTGACCAAGCACCGCACCGGTGGGATTTCCCGGAGAGCACAGGTAAATTAATTGACATCGTTGCCAAATATTTTCAGGGACAGTGTCAAAATCTGGAAGAAATCCGTTTGCTTCAACACAATTGACATAATACGGTTCAGCCTGGGCTAATAACGCAGCACCTTCGTATATTTGATAGAACGGATTCGGTGTTATCACAATGGGTACTTCATTCTTTTTTGTTTGCTCGCCAGTTAAATCAATAACACATTGTGCAAAAGCAAAGAGTGCTTCTCGAGTGCCATTCACTGGTAAGATGTTGCAGTCGGCAGAGATGCTGCCCTCTGGTAACTTGAATCTTCGGATTATCCATTCTGCGATGGCTTGCCGTAGTGCATCGATACCTCGTGTTGTGGGGTAAGATGCCGCCCTGGGAAGTTGTTTTTGTAATTCATTCAGGATCAATTCAGGAGTGGTATGTTTAGGTTCGCCTATTGATAAATCGATATGCGCAGCATCTGTTAGCACAGATGTTTCCCGCTTTAGTTGCGCAAGTTTTTCAAAGGGGTAGGGGTGTAATTTATCAAGCCCGGGGTTCATTGTTGTTCTAGATCAATAAATTAAAGGTACCAAGTATACAATCATATGTCGACTAAAAATAATTCAACATTGCTTCCAGTCATCAGTTGCCTGCTTGCCGCCACTTTGTGGGGTGTTTTGTGGTATCCACTCAGAGTGCTGGAAAGTATGGGGATACCAGGTTTGTGGGCAACCTTGATTATTTACTTATCAGCGTTTGCGCCTGTGTGGCCTTATTTTTGGAAGCAAAGAAATGGTTTGCGATCACAAGGTTCTCTCTTTGTGTTATTGGGTCTTTTTGCAGGTTGGACCAATCTGGCTTTTATTCTGGCGATACTCGAAGGGCATGTGGTCAGAGTGTTGTTATTGTTTTATTTGTCCCCTATATGGACACTGATATTCGGTTTCATATTTTTACATGAGCGTCTTTCAACGCAGGCCAGATATTCATTGTTTGTTTCATTTACTGGTGCGCTCGTTATTTTGTGGCCAGCAGATACCAGTTCATTGCTTCAATTCAGTCAGGCTGATCTGTTGGCTATTTCTGCCGGAGTTGCGTTTGCAGCACATAATGTTGTGGCACGAAAGCTCGGAGATATCCTAATCATTCTGAAGATGGGCTCAGCATGGACAGGCGTTGTTATTCTTACCGTCGCTGGCCTCTTACTGTTTCAAACTCCCCCTCCCGTGTTTGGCGGGCCATCACTGGCACTTGCTATTTTTACTGGCTGTGTCGGTATGAGTCTAATGACATTTACAGCACTGTATGGTGTCACGCATCTGCCTGTTCACCGATCGGCAGCAATTATGTTATTTGAAGTATTTGCCGGGGCAGTCTCCGCAGCATTATTGACTGAAGAGGTGCTGACAGTGCGAGAGTGGGCGGGTGGTTTGTTAATCATCTTTGCCGCGTGGTTGACCATCAGAGATTTGATGAACAATCCCGCAACTTGATGTATCCTTTGCCACCTTTTGCTTTACGCTTTTTATGCTGTGAGCAAGATATATAATTAATGACAGGTATCAGATGTGAGTAAAAGCGTATTAATACTTCCAGGTGACGGAATTGGTCCCGAAATCGTGACTGAAGCAGAAAAAGTGCTGAATGCCCTGGTGCAGAAGCATGGACTTGAACTATCCACCAAACAAGGATTGATCGGTGGTAGTGCGATCGATGAAACGGGTTTGCCACTACCTGAAGAAACGCTCGCGTCAGGGAGGCAAGCTGACGCAATATTATTAGGTGCTGTTGGAGGACCAAAATGGGATAACATTGAGCGTTCATTAAGACCTGAAAGAGGTCTGCTGGCCATTCGTGCCGGACTTGATCTCTATGCCAATCTCAGGCCTGCCATTCTCTACGAGGAACTCGTAGAGGCTTCTTCTCTGAAACCGGAGGTAATTGGGGCACTGGATATCATGTTTGTGCGTGAATTAACCGGTGGCATCTATTTTGGACAACCACGCGGCATCAGAACCCTGGATGATGGTCAGCGTGAAGGCTTTAATACTTTGGTCTATAAAGAATCTGAGATTGAAAGAATTGCACACACTGCATTCGATGTGGCGATGAGAAGAAACAAAAAAGTGTGTTCGGTGGATAAGGCAAATGTACTGGAGGCGACCGAACTCTGGCGTGAAGTGGTTACTCGCGTGGCGAAGGACTATCCTGAAGTGAGTCTGGAACATATGTATGTGGATAATGCGGCTATGCAGTTAGTAAGAGATCCCGGGCAGTTTGATGTGATCGTTACAACGAATATGTTTGGCGACATATTGTCTGATTTGGCCTCCATGCTGACAGGTTCAATAGGCATGTTGCCTTCCGCCTCATTGAATGCTGAAGGCAAAGGAATGTATGAGCCAATCCATGGCTCAGCACCAGATATCGCAGGCAAGAATATTGCCAATCCACTGGCAACAATCATCTCTGCTGCCATGATGTTAAGGTACTCACTTGCCGAATCCGCGCAGGCAGATCGAATAGAACAAGCAGTACAACAGGTCCTTGAAAATGGACTGCGGACGGCCGATATATATTCTGAAGGTATGACGAAGGTGTCCACCAGTGAAATGGGTGATGCAGTTGTCGCGTCTCTTTAATTAATACGATTTGAGTCAGGTAATGAAGTAATGAGTAAGAAATTTAATGTTGCTGTGGTTGGTGCGACCGGTGCCGTCGGTGAGACGATGTTGTCTATCTTGCAAGAGCGTGATTTCCCTGTGGAAAATTTATATGCGCTTGCCAGTAGTCGTTCTGCTGGATCAACTATTCGCTTCAATGGCAAAACTATTGTGGTTGAAGATTTGGAGAACTTTGATTTCAAAGGCGTAGATATCGGTCTTTTTTCTCCAGGCGCGTCGGTATCAAAAATTCACGCCCCGCGGGCAGCTGAAGCAGGCTGCGTGGTGATTGATAATACCTCAGAGTTTCGTTATGACGACGATATCCCTTTGGTTGTACCAGAGGTGAACCCACATGCAGTCGCCGATTATAAAAACAGAAAGATTATAGCCAATCCAAATTGTTCGTCGATTCAAATGTTAGTGGCATTAAAACCTATTTATGATGCCGCTTATATTGAGCGAATTAATGTATGTACCTATCAGGCAGTGTCTGGAACGGGCAAGGAAGCGATAAAAGAACTGGCAAAACAGACCGCTGAATTATTAAATGGGCGACCAGCAGTGTGTGAAGTCTATCCCAAGCAAATAGCATTTAATGCCTTACCTCATATTGACGATTTCCAGGAAAATGGATACACCAAAGAAGAAATGAAAATTGTATGGGAAACCAGAAAAATATTTGAAGATGACACTATTCAGGTAAATCCAACCGCGGTCAGGGTTCCCGTATTTTTTGGGCATTCTGAAGCCATCCACATTGAGACCAGAAAGAAGCTATCTGCAGAGGCGGTCAAGAAATTACTCAGAAATCAGGCGGGTATTAAAGTGGTGGATGAGCATAAAGATGGTGGTTACCCAACTGCCGTCAGTGAGGCTGCGGGCAAAGATCCTGTCTTTGTTGGACGTATTCGAGAAGATATTTCACATCCTCGCGGTATTAACCTCTGGGTGGTTTCTGACAATGTTCGTAAAGGTGCTGCATTAAATAGTGTTCAAATCGCTGAAATTTTGGTAAAAGACTATTTATAAGCTATAGTTAAGTGGCAATTGTAAAGGACATTCGTAGGTTGTTAGTGTCGTAAACAGGTATGTGTCGATGTGGCGATCTTGTTAGGGTGTGGGTATTTTAGGGTGATTGTATGGGGCATTTTAATTAAAAAGTGCTCAACTTGTTGAAAATAAACAGTATTTTAAACTGGATATTCTGCAGACCAATGAATAAAAGAATCTTATTGTTAGCCCTGTTTTTGTTTGTAGCAGGATTTCAACCTGTAGTACAAGCATTGGCATTGGGCGAGTTAGAACTAAAATCACACTTGAATCAACCACTTAATGTGGTAATCCCATTGGTTTTCTCGAAAGAGAGTGAGCTTGCTGAATTAAAGTTGAGCATTAGCAGCCCCGAGGGGCAGTCCTCAGGTTTGCAGGCTCGGCATAACTTGAAGGTTGAAGTTGTCGACAATAATGGAAATCAGCCCTATTTGAAGATTAGCAGTAAAAATACTTTACGCGAGCCATCACTCAGGTTTGTTCTGGACATGCGTTGGTCAAATGGTCGTATACAGAGAGAGTATTCGATACTTCTGGATCCAAGACGATAGATTTAGAAATTAATAAATAATACAGAAGCAGGATAAAACCAGATGAAATTTAGAATAATATTGGTTTTGTTGGCACTGGTAATGCCAACAGTTACGAGTGCTTTGGGTTTAGGTAAACTCGAACTTCAATCTGCATTAAATCAGCCATTTAAAGCAAGAATTAAATTAATTTCAACAACCGCTGACGAACTTGATAGCTTAAAGATTTCTCTTGCTAATCAAGAAGCATTTGATCGTGTAGGCATTCAACGAATATTTTTACTTACTCATCTACGCTTTACCGTCCAGGAGTCTGAAAAAGGCCCGGATTACATACAAATTCGTAGTAACGAATCAATTCGCGAACCATTCCTTAACTTCCTGCTTGAAGTGAATTGGTCCCAGGGAAGATTGTTCAGGGAGTATACTGTCCTGCTTGATCCGCCTATATACACTGTGCCGGGCAGTAAGAAACAGGCTGTTGTCCATCCAGACACGCCAGTCGTTGAGATAGACTCAGGTGACCATCAGGTTGTATATGATCTCGAATACAAGCCCGAACCCAGACCTATATCCAGGCCAGAAGCAACAGAGCCGGTTCGATCAACTCCAGCTTACGAAGCACCCTCTGCAATAAGTTATTCCGGAAGTGGTGACTATGGACCCGCAGTTACGGGAGATACTTTGTGGTCAATCGCCAAGGCTGCCAGACCTGATTCATCAGTCAGTATCCAGCAAATGATGCTTGCCATACTGAATGCCAACCCTGAGGCATTTATTGAAAATAATATTAATGGTCTTAAACGTGGCGCCATCCTGAAGATACCGGATGCATCAGAGGCTAGTTCTCTGAATCAAGCACATGCTTTTGAGCAGGCCAAGAACCAAAATGCGTTGTGGGATGAATACAAAGGTTATATTGCGTCCAGGATTACCGCTCAACCAAAGGGTGCCGGTGTGTCCACCCCGGAGACTGAATCTGTCGATATTGAGCGTGAATCTGCCGTTACAGATATTGAGGAAACTGATGAGGCAGTGTTGCGACTTATCTCTGAGGCTGATCAAGGTATTGGGAGTGACCAGAGCACGACAGATCCATCAGGTGTAGATGTTGATGCTCTGAAAAATGAGTTAGTACTGGTTAATGAATCCATTGAAGCATTGACGATGGAAAATGCAGAACTGAAGGACAAGCTGACTCAAACTGAAGGGATCATTGATGATCTGAAACGCTTGATTGTGCTGAAGGAAGATGAGCTGGCAGCATTGCAAGAGCAGATAATGATCGCAGCAGCAGAACAAGAGGGTGCAGGGGAAGTAGAAACTGAGGCTGTAGTAGAAGAAGTCGTTGAAGAAACAGAAGAAGAATTTGTTGAAGAAGAAGTCGAAGAAGAGGTTGTTGAGGAAACAGAAGTTTCAGATTCAGAAGACGTGACAACTGAGGAAGTCATGTCCGCCGATGGCGAAGGAGCGTTATCCGGTTTAATGGGCTTGCTTGAAAAAGCAAAAGATAACCTGGTGATGATTGCAGGGGCAATTGGTGGATTATTATTACTTGTCTTTTTGATGTTATTTGCCTCCAAACGACGTAGTGCAAAGGCAACACTAGCAGAAGTGCCAGTAGCTGATTTTCCTGATTTCGCAGATGTCGCTTCAGAGAAGACAGTATCAGCGACAGACGAACTTTCAGTAGAGGATACGGAATCCATCACGATCATTCCAGGAAGTGAAGAGGATGACGTGACAGTTTCACCTGAGGATGTTTCAGATGAGGCAGGTGATGCCGACTTGTTTGAGGTACCTGATATCCCTGAAGATAGTAGTATTGCAGAGGTTGAAGAGGAAGAAGATGACCCCATGGAAGAGGTCAATGTTTTCCTTGCCTATGAACATTTTGATGAAGCCGAATCTTTTGTAAGGGAAGCGCTGGAAAGGGAACCAGATAATCTTGGTTTTCACGATAAATTGTTGGAAGTGTTCTATGCTGCAGGTAACAAGAAGTCATACGAAGAAGCGGCCAGAGTTGTTCATGAAAAAACAGGTGGGCAGGGTAATCACTGGGATATGGCGACAGTAATGTGGCAGGAGATGTCGCCAAATCGTGCATTGTTTGAAACGCCTGTTGAAGGCGAGGATGAAGAAGCGCCTTCAGAGCCATCTGCTGGTGGCGTATTGAATATCGCAGCTGACGATGATGGATCTGATGCAGGTGGTATGGACTTCAATGTTGGAGAAGAAGCATCAGGGGAAGATATATTGGATATAACGGCAGTCGCCGATACAGATGACACAGACCTCAATGTTGGAGAAGAAGCAACAGGGGAGGATATACTGGATGTATCGGCAGCTACCGATATTGATTCTGTCCCTGATGCGGAAGCAGGTAGTGACGACCTGGACTTTTCACTCGACTTCCCAGCCGACGATGGTGACGTACAGCAAGAACAACAGGCCGAGGAAAGCGGGCTTGAAGAAGAAGTGCTAGATGTAACGATGGCCGCCAATGTAGAAGATGAAATCATTGAGTCAAGTAGTGAAGAATCACTGGAATTTCCTGCAAAAGAAGAAAGTGCAGGTTCTGAAGGTCTTGATTTCTCGTTGGATGCAGACTCGTCTGCAAGCGAAGATGCACTGGATATTTCAATTGATGAACCATCGGGCGAAGATGATGTCCTCGATATTTCTATTGCTGAAGAAAGCGAAGATGCACTGGACATTTCAATTGATGAACCATCAAGCGAAGATGATGTCCTCGATATTTCCATTGCTGAAGAAAGTGATGATGCACTGGACATTTCAATTGATGAACCATCAAGCGAAGATGAAGTCCTCGATATTTCCACTGCCGAAGAGAGTGATGATGCAGATGAACTGGATATCTCTCTTGGAGATGCTACGGATGATGATACGGAAGCACTACTGGATGTACCTTTAGACACAAAAGAGACTGACAGTGCAGGTGAGGAAGATGATCTGCTCGATGTAACTTCAGCATATAATTATGAGTCCGAAGGGGAAGAGGATCTACTTGACGTAACAGCTGCAGTTAGCGCAGAAGATATTGATTCGGGCGATCTCCTGGAGCCGGCTGTCGAACAGGACGAATCTGATGAAATTGATCTCGACTTAAGCGTAGGTGGAGAATCATTGGATATCGATCTGGATGATGATCTTAGTGGTTCTATAGAAAGTGAAACCGACGGCCTAATAGATGATGAATTAATCGACATTGATGACACTACAGATGAAGATTCTGCTGGATTAGATTTTGATTTAGGCATTGATGATGATAGTAGTGAGTTAGCTGGTCTGGAGCTTGATGATTCTGAGGAATCGAATGATATTGATTTGGATATTTCTGATATTGGGATGGAGTCCGACTCTGGCTCGGATACAGATAGTGACAGTATAGATCTGGAGTCAACGATACAAATGCCTGCAGCGAAAATTGAGAGCCTCAGTATGGAAGAAGAGGATGACGACGACGATGACAAAACATTCATGGTTCCTAAGTTAACTGAAGTTGACGAACAATCAGTAGATGAAGAAATGGCCAGTCAGCTCGATTTGGCAAAGGCTTATATTGAATTGGGCGACAATGAGAATGCAAAAACGATCCTTGATGAGATTATTGCTCAAGGAAGCGAGGACTATCGTAAACAAGCCGAAGAATTAATCGGTCAAATAAAATAATACATATTAATTAGATATTCATTTATAGAACTAACAATTAAATATTACGTACAGGAATATTACCAGTGTAGTATTCCTATTCAGGTTTTCCCCCGCGACGTAATTTATGAAAATAGCGCTTGGTATTGAATACTGCGGAACTCAGTACTGTGGGTGGCAACGCCAAGACATTGCAAATAATGTTCAGGAACATGTTGAAAATTCACTATCTTCAATTGCTGATCAACAAGTAAAAGTTTTTTGTGCAGGTAGAACAGATACAGGTGTTCACGCCTTACATCAAGTTGTTCATTTTGAAACCGAAGTTGAACGTAAAATGTATTCATGGGTTGTTGGCAGTAATGTGAATCTTCCCCATGATATTAGTATCCTATGGGCCAAAGAGGTTGAAGACGATTTTCATGCGCGTTTCTCAGCCACGACAAGAACATACAGATATATCATTTTAAACAGACGATCCAGGCCGGGTTTATATACGGGTAAGGTCACCTGGGAGCGACAACCTTTAGATGAAAGTCGAATGCAGTTGGCTGCTAATTCCTTGATCGGTGAACATGATTTTACTTCATTCAGAACCGTTGCATGTCAGGCTAATAGTCCGATTCGTGATGTGAAAAGGCTGGACATTAAAAGGGTTGATGATTATGTAATATTTGATATTGAGGCGAATGCATTTCTACATCATATGGTTAGAAATATAGCGGGCGTACTGATAAAAATTGGCTGTGGTGAAGCCGACATTTCGTGGGCGGCCGAAGTTTTGGCATTAAAAGATAGAACCAAAGCCGCAAAGACAGCTGCAGCAGATGGCCTGTACCTTGCGAGGATTAACTATCCAGAAAAATATGGAATTCCAGAGCCTGTTAATCCACAATATGTCATACCCGCTATTACCACGGTATGACATGCCAATCCCGCCATCGCCAAGGTATAATATGCCGTACTCGCATCAGGCACGGTATAATATGTCATACCCGCGTCACCACGGTATAATGGTCACCTTTGTTATAGATTACTATTTTCAACGTTAAATTATCTCTGGGCATACATACTCCATTGGTGAATATCTCTCCGAAAAATCATATTAAACGTACCAGAGTGAAGGTATGTGGAATCACTCGAGTAGAAGATGCTATCCATGCAGTTGAAGCAGGTGCTGATGCGATAGGTTTTGTGTTTTTTGAGAAAAGCCCACGATACATAAATCAGGAAAAAGCTGCTGAAATTGCGAAAGTCTTACCTCCCTTTATAAGCAAGGTCGCCTTGTTTGTAAATGCATCAGAGATAGAAATCAGATCAGTTTTGGACACCGTGCCCGTGGACTTGTTACAGTTTCATGGTGAGGAGAGTCCGGAAGAATGTCGGAGTTATGGTCGGCCATACATTAAGGCCGTGAGAATGGATGGTGGTGTGGATCTGTATCAGTTATGTGATGATTATGCTGATGCGAGTGCTTTGCTACTTGATAGTTTTGTTGAAGGAATCCAGGGGGGGACAGGACAAAGATTTGATTGGTCAAGAGTACCATCAGATTTAAATAAACAAATAATATTGGCTGGAGGATTAACATCTAAAAACGTAGCGAACGCGATATCTGAGGTTTTACCCTATGCTGTAGATGTCAGTGGTGGTGTTGAAATTAAGAAAGGAATCAAGGATGCTGCAAAAATAGAAGAATTCATACAAGAGGTTATGCATGCAAGATAATAGTTTGCCTGATGAAAATGGTCATTTCGGACCTTATGGCGGTAAATTTGTCGCCGAAACACTGATGGGCCCACTGGAAGAATTAGCAGAGGCTTATACACGCTATTTACAAGACCCAGAGTTCCTGGCCGAGCTTGATGATGAATTGCATCATTACGTCGGTAGACCCTCACCCTTGTACCACGCCAGGCGCTGGTCAGAAATTCTGGGTGGTGCGCAGATATATCTGAAACGAGAAGATTTAAATCATACCGGTGCACATAAGATAAATAATACAGTCGGTCAGGCGCTATTGGCAAAGCGCATGGGTAAAACCAGGATTATTGCAGAAACTGGCGCAGGACAACACGGTGTCGCAGCAGCAACTGTGGCTGCCAGGCTTGGTCTGGAATGTATTGTCTACATGGGTTCGGAAGATATCAAAAGACAATCAACGAATGTGTTTCGTATGAAATTACTCGGTGCAACGGTGATATCTGTAGAGTCGGGCTCAAAGACTTTAAAAGATGCACTTAATGAGGCGATGCGGGATTGGGTAACGAATATTGATGATACGTTTTATATCATTGGAACTGTGGCTGGGCCACACCCCTATCCTGTGATGGTGAGAGATTTTCAGGCCATCATTGGACGCGAAGCAAGACAACAGTGTTTGGAACAAGCAGGGCGATTACCTGATGTCCTGATTGCATGTGTTGGCGGTGGCTCAAATGCCATTGGTCTGTTTTATCCTTTCCTTGGTGACAAGGATGTTGAAATCTACGGAGTTGAAGCAGGTGGTGATGGTCTGGAAACAGGGCGGCACGCTGCGCCTTTGAATGCAGG
>CAZDFI010000077.1:0-12161 GCA_964504725.1 uncultured Enterobacteriaceae bacterium | reverse complement strand
CCAGAGACTTTTGGCGTAATGGGGATGATGAATCCCTGGACCCGTGCCTGATCCGTCCAGGGGGCAAGTCTGTCAGCGGCTACATACCAGACAAACAGGAACAGACAAAAGATGAGAACAAACAAAGTAGCCCAACGCACCGGATCTTGTTTAGTGTTCGCAACTTCCTGTGTTTCTGTTGCCTGTTGTTCGGTCTCTGTTCCCGTTTGCTCTTCAGTTACTTCCTCTTCCTGATCTGTAGTCATCAATTATGCCTTAGAAATGGATTAAATAAAGGGGATTAAACAAGGGGATTAAATGTTTTCAGCCGATTCGGCTTCATGATCAAGCCAATCCATAAATAGTGTATAGCCCAGCACCAATACCACCGGGCCAATAAACAATCCTAAAATTCCTGAAAGTAACAGGCCGCCAATGGCACCGAGGAAAATGACCAGCATTGGCGCATCAACACCACGACCAAGCAGAATGGGTTTTAGTATATTGTTCAGAAGTCCTACGGCCACATTCCAGATGAGGAAGGCTACCGCAGCACCGGTGCCGGCGAAGGAAAACGCATAGATGGATAATGGTATTAATATGATCAGTATGTCGATCTGAACCACGGCCAGAACAAGACAAATCATGGACAGGAAACCAGCGCCTGGTATTCCCATCGCTATAAATCCCAGCCCTGCCAACAGGGTTTGAATTAATGCAATGCCAAGTATTCCAGTAATCACACTTTGTATTATTTTATGTGAAAGTGCGGCCATACTATCTCCTCGTTCACCGACCAGTCGATTACAAATTATCAGGACTGCCTTATTGCAGGCATCGGCCTTGGCAATAAATATCCCGGCAATGATGATAGAAAAGATAAACATCAACACACCTAGACCTGCACCAGCTGCAGCCTTCAACAACCATTTACCAAGGGCCTTTAATTGTGGTTCTATTTGGCCCAGAGCCGCCTTTGGATCTTCAGAAGCCCGGGTCCAGAAATCTTTCAAATCATCGCCAATCAAAGGCAACTTACCGACTGCATCCGGTGGTGCTGGAATATTCAGTGTTCCACTTTCCAGATTTTTGGCCAGGGCTTGTGTATCTTCAAACAAGACGCCGCTAAGCATGACGGTTGGCGTTATTAACAGGCAAATCATTAACAGGGTAAACAGAGTGGCACCCAGAGCATTGCTTAAATTCGTTTTCTTAATCAGCCATTGAAATATCGGATAGGTACCGATGGCGATGACAATACCCCAGACAATAGGCGGTATAAAGGGGCGGATGATCTGGAAACACCAGACCAGCAACAGGAATGTCAATCCTATGGGTACGATAATTTCAATGACTTTTTTCATTGCTAATGAACCATCTGTTTCGGCGGAAGAATTGCTCATAATTATTTCCTGTGATTAATTTTGGTACTTGAGAGGCATTGATTGGTGAATATATATCGAAATTGGTCCAGAGTCATATGTTTAAGTTAGTCATGTTAATCAAGGAAAATCCAGATCTCATTATTTCCCCCTGGATTGACGTTCACTCAGGTGTGCACCCACAAGGCTTGCCACGAGTATGGCGATATAGAATTGACCGGCGATTGCTTCCATATAGGCAAGTGTTCGTGCATAGGTATTCACAGGCAGGATATCACCGTATCCCAGCGTGGTCAGTGTTACGAAACTGAAATAAATCAAATCCCAAAATCGACTTCCATCTTCGGCAAGACGTGTTCCTTCAAATGACCCCGTAAAAACCTCTTCTACCAATCCATATAACAGTGCCCATATAATCCCGATGAGCAGATAGATAGTGACAGATCCAACTATTTTATTTACATCTATCCTTGGGCCAAACATGATATGTTTAACGGCCAAAATTAATGAATTGATTAGAAAAAATAGTAATACAAGTATACTTGCGATATATATAATTTGTGATGGGTAAAAGAATTCAAGTAAAGAAAATAGAAAACTGAAAGCAGCTAAACCCAGACCAAACAGAAACCATTTTCGATCATCAATTAAACTCCATACACCAATCACAATCGTCAGGGTAAATGTAAAACTAATAATGATTGAAGCACTTTCGGGAAATAATGTCTGCGCAAGTGGGGATAGAACCAGAAAAGCAAGCAAAGCGCCCAATAAATAGATAAAGTTGGCTTGCTTGAAAGAAGAATTTTTAACTGGGGTAGACGCCATTGTCAGCTAATTGTATAACTTTTTTATTTCAATAGACATGAAATGTTAATGATGAAAACTTTCATACTCAGAAGCTTTCTTGTATGTAGTATTATTTTGGTATCAATACTTCTGGTTCGCGCATTCGATTCACGTAATCTCCCCAATCTACATCCCTGGCACAGTATTTCTTTAAACAATGAGTTTACTGTATCTAAAAGTGATCAAATTATATCTCTGAATGACTATCTCGAACTGGAAGAGCGTGTTTTTCAGGAACTGGAAACATCCATCTATAAAAACATTGAACCGGAGAAACAGTTTCTATTAAGTCGTTATACCTCAGCGAGTCCAGTTAACCCTGAACGATTTTCATCAAACTGGAACCGTACTTTTGAATTATCACCGTCTAATGTGAAAGGCGGCGTTTTAATGTTACATGGTCTGACTGATTCCCCCTACAGTATGCGGCACCTGGCAAGGATTTTTGAGGAACAGGGATATTATGTATTAGCATTGAGGATGCCCGGTCATGGGACGATCCCCAGCGGGCTGCTCCATGCAACATGGAAAGACTGGATGGCAGCCGCTTATCTTGGTGCAAGACATGTACGTGAAAAAACAGCTAAGGACCTGCCTTTTTATATTGTCGGTTATTCTAACGGTGGCGCACTGGCCGTAAAATATATGATGGATTCTCTGGAGAACGAAAAACTTCCGATACCCGACAGAGCCATTCTTTTGTCTCCCATGCTGGGGGTAACTTTTTTTGCTAGATTTTCAACCTGGCATAAAACATTAAGCTGGCTGCCTTATTTTGAAAAATTCAAATGGCTTGATGTTTTACCTGAATATGATCCTTTCAAATACAACTCTTTTCCCAAGGCAGCAGGGGAACAGTCCTATTTATTGACAAATGCCATTCACAAACAGATAGAACAGCTGGTTAGATCCGGAAATATTTCCAGCTTGCCACCCATGACAACATTTCAGTCCCTGGTTGATGCAACTGTTCTGACCAGCGCTATTGTTGACTCTCTCTATAGTAAATTATCACCCAATAAACATGAGCTTGTGTTGTTCGATGTGAACCGTTTATCAGAAGTTAAAACATTTCTTTATAATCAACACGATACTTTAATTGATAGCCTAATGCAGGCAAAGAATCTTCCTTTTGCAGTATCCTTGATGACGAACAAAAATGATAATACGAGAGATGTTGTATTAAAAATGAAAAGAATAAATTCACAGAATATAGAGATAGAAACTCCAGAATTAACCTTGTCCTGGCCTGAAAAAGTATATTCACTTTCACATGTGGCTATTCCGTTTTCACCAAATGATCTTCTTTATGGGCCAATGGGGCGAAATGAGTCAAATAATTATATTAATCTTGGCACATTTGCCCCACGCGGCGAAAAGAAAATTCTAAATATTCCGACAGACCAATTAATGCGGCTAAGATATAATCCATTTTTTTATCATATGGAAAAGAGAATAGTCGAAATAATCAATGAGTGATTATACGGCGGGATCAACATTTAGTATTAGTAAAAATCTTGGAAAAGTGTATGGCATCAAAGATAAATAATTGCTTACTCAAACTCATCATATTTTGTGTAGTAGGGATTTACTCTGCGCCGGCCTGGACCGAAACCAATCAAGTTGAAACAGCACCCACAGATTCAGAACAGGCAATAACCGAACAAGATAATGAACTACTGGCTGAAACTGAAACATTAGTCGAAGACCTTAAAGCAAAGTCCAAAGAAGCACGGGAAAAATTTGCAATAGTCAATAAATCAAGTGGTGAGAAACGGACATTAGCAGGAACACAGGTTCTGGACATTGAAAAAGAGATCCGCAAGTTACTCGATACATTAATAGCAAATATCAAAACTCTGGAAAGTCAGGGTTTTGATATCTCAAGCCATCTGAAAGCAGCAAAAAAACTCACCGGTGAACAGTCCAAGTCAGTCATTGAGGAGATTAAATATATCAAGGTACGGATGGGATCCCTGAGAGATGAAAGGGATAAAACAGAAGCTGGCGAAACGTTTCTACTGAAACAAAAGCTCAATCATGGTCGAAGTATTATCGACCAACTCCTGATGGCGTTGCTAGAGAATACCGAACGAATGAAACTTGTTGATCTGGATGCAGGTAAAGAGCTGGACTACCTTAAAAAGGAATTACAGGATATTGCAATAAATACATCAACACGGATCAAAATTGATACCGATAAGATTAAAAATTTAAAACGAGGGATTGAAAATGCCGGAGAAAAACAAAGTCTCGATTTAGTAGGTGAGTTGAATTCTCTTGAAGAAAGAAAAGCAGGTTTAATAGCAAGCCTTAGATCCACAATAAAATTGATGAAGCAGCTTGAGTTAGAGACATCTAAATATAGCTTGCAGTTAATTCAAAGTGCAGGGCAAATAGATGAAACTTTATTAGATAAAAAAGTTGTCGCCAGCTTGATCGAGCAATGGACAATAGATACAAAATATTGGTTGGAAGAAAATGGACCGAACTTTCTGATGAAGGTTTTACAGTCATATTAATACTGTTTGTTTTCAAATTACTGGCTCTGTTGTCTGAACGTCTGGTACGTAAGGTAATTGCTTCATCATTGGCAAATATTTCAGAATTGTTACGAGAATTCTTTGAAAACATGGTATCAAAGCTGGTGATGCTGATTGGTGTGCTCGTTGCTCTGGCGCATCTCGGTGTTCAAATAGGCCCATTACTTGCTGGTCTTGGTGTCGTCGGTTTTATCGTAGGCTTTGCCTTGCAGGATACCCTTTCAAATTTTGCTTCGGGGATAATGATTCTGATATACAAACCTTTCGATACTGGCGATATTATAGAAGCAGCCGGTCAAAAGGGAACCGTCAGTCAAATGAGCCTGGTTTCAACGACGATATTTTCCTTTGACAATCAAATACTGATTATTCCAAACAACAAGATCTGGGGAGACATCATCAGGAATGTCACGTCTCAGGAAAATAGACGTGTAGATTTTGAATTCTATGTGAATAAAGATGCTGATATTGATCAGGTAGAAGGCATTTTAAATAAAATTATTCAGCAACATAAACTTGTATTGGCAGAGCCTGAACCTGTCGTCAAACTACATCACATCGAAAAATATTCACTGGAATTTATTGCACGCCCGTGGGTCAAGACTGCAGATTATTGGCAGGTTTACTGGGATATAACGCGTGCTGTCAAACAGCGCTTTGATGAAGAGTCAATTCCACAGCCAATACCGAAACAAAACGTACAATTAACAAAAATATCCGAATAATTTTGTGTTTGTTAATTTGTGACACAATAAACAGGGCTAAGGTCGATATGTTCTATACAATGTAGGGGGATTTAATATGTATATTAATAAAATATTGTCAGTACTTTTCCTGACTCTGATGTTCGTAGCCAATGGTGTCCAGGCCGGAGGCGAAGACAATGAAGGCGAAGGATTAGTAGACAAGCTATCAAAGGGGAAAATTACCATTCATGCTGATGTCAAGGGTTGTGATGAGGATGCTGCGAAATATTGCCCGGATTTGCCCCTGAACAGTCAAAAAGGCTTTATGTGTATGATGGCTTATGAACACAAGCTATCAGAGAAATGTAAGCTAGGGATCGTAGAAGCGGCCATGGCAATAAAGATGGGTGCGGCTGCCATCAATTATTCTGTTAGGGCCTGTGAAGAAGATGCCGATAAACATTGCCTGGATGTGGAACCAGGAGAAGGCCGGCTTGTGTAATGGCCCTGAAAGAGACAGGCCTTTGGAACGTTGGTGCTAATAAATAGATTTGAAAGAGGGTAGAGTTTAATAGAGTATCTTATCAGATGTTCTATTAAAGAGCTATATGTATGAGAAATTTAAATATATAATTCAATAAGTTATCGATGTATTATAAGTATTAGCATTAAGTAACTATAGCCATGTAGACAGAATGCAGGCAGAATAACTACAATATCAAGTAAATAAAGATCTATAGTATATGTTCTTTGAATACCTCTAATCACATCGAAAATGGGAAATTTAGATGAACATCGAACTTTTAATGGATGTGCTTGCTTCTGTCTCTGATGCAAATAAAGAACAGGATGTGCATGAACATCTTGTACAGTTACATCGTTCTTTGCAAAACACAATTTCTGCACCTTCAGATTCCGCTTCGAAAGCTTTTAAATCAAAATATAATGAAATTCTTAATATGTTGGATAATCAACCAACTAACGACACCTTTCCATCACACATAAACACAATAAATGAAATTGGTGGTTCTGATTATCTTGGTAGAGGTTTGAAGAACAGACTAACGAATATATTCGATGAAAATAGCTTAACTCCTAATATAGCACTGGATGAATTAGACAAGATTAATATAGAGATAAAGGCGTTTTTTAATAAAGTAAGCTCAATATATAACGGACTGTCGGATTTCAATTTTTCCCGAACTGAAATTGAACAAAATTATTTTCAGGTTTTAATCACTATTCCCAGGAAGCAGATCCCAGACACTCTTGAAGCTCTAAAGACAGAATTCGACAGTATAGATAAGATTGTCAGAGTGATTTCTGAAGTTGCAGATGGTAGAGGAGGTAGCCCCAAAGTTGTTTTGATTAGTGCCTCAGAATGGCAAGTGTTGTTCGAACTTTTGCCAGCGAGTTCATTATTATTAATGATAGTTATTGAGAAGATCTTTAATATATTTACAACTATTCTGAAACTGAAGAAATCTAAAGACGCATTGGTTTCATATGATACTCCTCAAAATATCATTGACGACCTGAATAAACACATAGATACAACAGTACAGCACGCTATAGAAGAATTGTCAGATGAAATCGTCGATGAATACAGTAAAGGTTCTGAAAAAAACAAGAGTGAACTAAAAATTAAATTAAAGTTTGGGTTAAAGGACCTCGCTCGAAGAATTGATGCAGGTACAATGATTGAAATTCACACTGCCAGCACTGTTGAGCCACATGAACTTGAGGAACCAAAAGCTCCGGAGAAAGTTGAGGACATGTCTGATGAAGATTTTCAGAAACTGACAGAGGAATATAATTTATCACTGGAAGAGTACAACAGTAATAAATCAAAATATGATCAAGATATGCCTGCGATTGAGAAGCTCAATGAACAAATAGAGATTATTGAACAAAAGTCTGAAGTAATTCAGAAACTGCAAGAGTCACATAAGGAACCTTTACAATTATCTTTTGGGGTTAATGAGGAAGATTCAACCCTTAGCCTTTATGGCTAGTATTTCTGGTTTTTTTAGAGTGTTACTTTGTCAATAAATGTCCTGAATATTCTTCCGCTCTTCGTATTAAATTTTCGTTAGCATTATTTTTCTATCGCTGATTTAATCATCTCTGTATTAGCAATAAGATAGAATTCCCGCGCTCCAAACATGAGAATTGAACAAATAAATCAATTGCTCAATACATATAATGGATTCATATCTTCTTTCAATAATTTTTCCATGTCGGTAGAAGCCAGGGGTTTACTATAGAAATAACCCTGCATCACATCACATCCCATTTCAGACAATATCTGGGATTGTTTCTGTGTTTCAACACCTTCGGCAATAACATGCAGGTTAAGATTACTACTTAGATCGATGATGGTTTTAATGATACTACGATCCTGTTCAGAATATTCCATATTCCTGATAAAGGACTGATCTATCTTCAATGTGTCGATTGGAAATTTACTAAGATAGTTTAGTGATGAATAACCTGTGCCGAAATCATCAATAGCGAAATTAAAACCACAGTCCTTAAATTTTTTCATGGTTCTAATAGAGTAATCAGAATGCTCCATAAGAGCGGCTTCGGTTATCTCAAGTTCGATATACTCTGATGACACTTCCAGATCAATTCGCCAATAATCAAGTTCGCCCTCATTTTTCAATTTGGGTACGTCATCTAACGTAAAATCTGTAGTGGTGAATAACGTCGATGCATATTATTATGCCAGCCTTATACACGGTACATTCAGGAGTTAATCATGCCATTCCATCACGGAATTAATCTATGTAGTCAAGGGTTGTCCCTTAAAATGCTTTTCAGCGGTTATCTGGTTATTGTTGCTATCGGTTACTTAATGGCAGTAGTCCAAATACTATTTACACATGGCATGGCAGACGGTCAGTTTGGACTCTCTATTGATGATATTGTCTACAGTTACTACGGCAAGCGGTCTGGCTCTGTGATTGAGGGCAAATTAAATGGTTCCATGCAGACAATGGCTCCAGAGGCAGAACGCATTAAAATTATTCAATGGGTAAAAAAGGGTGCAGATGAAGAATCATTTAATGCCGAAATCAAGCCAATTATTGATTCACGTTGTATTATTTGCCACAGCCCATCTTCAGGGATGCCATTACCTGACTTTACGCAATTTGAAAATATTGCAAAAAGAGCAGAGACAGATTCTGGCGCATCATTCTCTTCCCTGGCACGTGTTTCACATATCCACCTGTTTGGGATTGCCTTTATTTTTATGTTTGTAGGCTTGATATTTAGCCTTGCTGCAGGTGTCCCTCCAGTATTAAAGGCAAGCGTAATTGTCATGCCTTATATTTTCTTACTAGTGGATATATCATCATGGTGGCTGACAAAACTTAGTCCGCACTTCGCCTGGTTGGTTATTATAGGCGGTGGCATGATGGCACTTTCATTTGCCTTTATGTGGGTCGTCTCTATGTACGAAATGTGGATTATGCCCTGGGATAAGGCTGATTCGAGAGATGCTTTACTGGACGAGTAAAAGTAATTAAAGATGCTCAGGCCACAAACTGGTCTGAGCATGCTTTAGATACTAAGCCTTCAATCTATTTATTTAAACCAACCCTTTATTGTATCCGACACTGCACTGCCAGCATCTTTCACCGCATCTACTGCTTTTGTGGTAGTAGACTTTTCGGATTCTTCCTTTGCTACTGTCGTTTTTGCTGATTTTTTACCGAGTGCTGTTGCACATGGGTCATCATCCGCAGTTGATTTGTCAAACAACCCCTGAGCCAATATTGACAAACCTCCCGTTGCCACAGCAGCACCCGCTGATACGCCTGCCTTCAATGCTGCTTTGGTATCCACGCCAAGCTTCGGGTTTGCCAGTGTTCCGCCTAATCTCACCAGTTCCGCTAATTGGCCAACACTGATCCCGGTACCTTCTCGTGCCTTCGGGGTGATGCCGATATCCAGCTTTTCGGTTTTTAAATCAATCGTTCCACTACCAATGACATACATTGTGTTGGCGGCAATTGCAATTCCTTTGTCCGCGGTTGCAATACCATCTTTTATCTTGAAATTTATGACACCACATTCCACCAGTGTACCTTCTCTGGTCGTTGCCGTTGGATTCAGCATACTAAACAGGTCAGTGCCAGCAACTTTTGTTTTGGAATCCTTTAGCTCACCTTTACCCATTTTTGCCAATAGCTTGCCATTAAGACCAGCCATGATTTTACTGACGCTGTTGCCGCTACCCTTAACCTTGATAGTGACATCGGTTTTCCCTCCCGAGATCTTTCCTTTGAATTGTGGAAGCTGAGAAGGCTCAAGTCCTTTAATCTTGATATCCGTTACCAGCGCTGCTGTCTTACCGCTGGCATTCAAACTAATGTTAGCGTTCATCGTTCCACCAGCAACCAAGGTGCTCAGTGGATTAATTGATAGAGTGCCATTATTTAGTGTTAACACAATCTTGGTCTTGGTTAAAACCAGACTGCTGGTTTTGATTTGCTTGGCATTGACCGTCACATTAGCATTTACAGATTTCAAACCTTCCAGGGGCAGGGGATCCGATGAAAACACACGCTCTTTCTTTGCTTCTTTTTTAGCAACCACTTCACCGCCAGATAGTTCAACCAGATCAATACTGTTTGAACTTAGATTGGCTGTGAGAGCAGGGCGCTTGCCCGAAATATTGGCACTTACATCTCCAGACAAATCTGTTTTGCCAGCCTGTAGTTTCATGGATTTTATTGAATATGAACCATCGCCGTCAGAAAGATTGCCGGTGAGGCTTATTGGTCCAAGTGCAGGTAGCTCACTACCGGCTAATTTTGAAAGTGCCGATAAAGAATCAACATTAAAATTGATTTCCAACTCAATGCCTTTACCTTCCATTGGTTTTGCTATCTGTCCATTTAAACCTATTTTTGCGTCACTGACATCAATCGTTAGGTTAACAGGATAATTATCATTTGCAGTCAGTTGATTTAAAGCACCCAGGGTTCCTTTTATTCGGATTGGAATTTGGTTATAAGCGATTTTCACAAGCAATGAAAGTGGATCATTTAAACTATCTGATTCAGTTACAATTTTTTCAATATCTACATCAGTAACTTTTCCCGTGACTCCGTCTTTATAGGTGATTTTTGCATTCTCAATACGTACTTCATTAACAACAACAGCAGGAAATGCTACCTCAGATTCAGGAGCAGGGTCTGGTTTGGCTTCTGTTTTTTTACTTTCTAAAACCCAATTGCCCTTGCCTTGCTTATTGGTTTCAAGAAAAATTACAGGCTCCAGCAATATAACACGATTAACCTGAATCTTACCGCTCAATAAAGGCATCAGTGATACCTGGACTTCAAATTTATCCAAACTGAGCATATCTGGTTTAGAACCCCAACTGACATTAGCAAATTTAACATCCTTGACGACCACAGTAGGGATGAGTGATATTTTAAATCCTATATCACCCCCAATCACTAATTTCCTGCCTGTCGCTTCTTCTACAGCTTGTGTTAATTCTCCCTTGTACTGGTTCACATCAAACATGCTGATGGCTATCGAAATACCGATAATTACTACAATTAATAAACCTGCTAATATTTTGATGACTTTACCCATGACTATTCCTTGAATTAATTGGCTCAATGCTGACAACATTATAAAGTGATATTTGCATCCTGGTTACTACTTGTTTCATTAATAACCAAAAGGAGGGAAGACAGGCAGTTCAGGCTTGCCATTTTCGTAGATTATCTAGAGTATATAAATTGGAATAGGGCGCATAAATTTAAAAGTGATTTATTGAGCTCATCTTGATAAGTTGTTCTATAGTAATACTATTTACTGGGTGATGTTTTATTGATGTAAATCATTTATTACAAATAAATTTCGTGAAACCATTCTGTAACACCCCCTTAGAATAGCTCCATACATGATTAGAGTTCTCCGGCATACTAAGCTGAAAGGAGAACTAAAGATGAAGAAATCACGTTACTCAGAAACACAAATTGTGAAAGTTCTGAAAGAAGTAGAAACAGGAAAACTGGTTAAAGATGTCTGCCGTGAATACGGCATATCCGATGCGACCTATTACAACTGGAAAAGTAAATATGGAGGTATGGAAGCCTCCGATGTTAAACGCTTGAAAGAGCTGGAAACCGAGAATCAGCGGCTCAAGCAAATGTATGCTGATTTGAGTCTGGAACATCGGATCCTCAAGGATATTGTTGAAAAAAAGCTTTAAAGCCAGCAGCCCGGAGGGAACTCGTAGATTATGCAGTTCAAGTTTATGAGACGAGTCTCAGGCTCGCTTGTCGCGCTGTTGGCATCAGTCGTTCAGTGTATCGCTAACAACCCGATAGCCACCGAGATGATGACGTGATTGCTGTATTGCAGACTGCGGTCGAACGCTATCCTGCTTATGGCTTTAGTAAGCTGTTCAAGATACTGCGTCGTTGGGGTCATGGCTGGAATCACAAACGGGTTTACCGTGTGTATTGCCTGTTGAACTTAAATATGCGACGCCGTGGGAAACGACGTCTACCCAGCAGGCATCCTGAGCCACTCGCCGTACCGGGGATGGCCAACCAATGTTGGTCAATGGATTTTATGAGTGACAGTCTGTTCTGTGGTCGCCGTTTCAGAACTTTCAATGTCGTGGATGACTTTAATCGTGAAGCATTGGCCATTGAAATCGACCTCAGTCTGCCTTCATTACGGGT
>CAZDFI010000076.1:1157-12772 GCA_964504725.1 uncultured Enterobacteriaceae bacterium | reverse complement strand
ATCCTTTGAAACAAGCTGATAAATAAAAAATGGCTGTCACAACAAGTAATGTTCACCTAAGTGGTCTGGCACGTAAGTTAGTGCTCGATGGTCTGCTTGAACAAGAAGCAGCTCATCAGGCACACCAGGATGCACTCAAGGAAAAGATGCCATTGGTGTCATATCTGGTCGCAAATGATATTGTCTCTGGAGACAAAATAGCACACGTAGCATCGCAAGAGTTCGGGATACCTCTCATTGACATCGAAAATGTTGAAATTGATCCGGACATCACCAAGCTAGTCAAAGAAAGCCTTGTAAAGAAACATCATGCATTACCCCTGTTCAAACGCGGCAAACGCCTGTACATCGGTGTTTCTGATCCGACCAACCTGCTTGCACTCGATGAAATTAAGTTTGCTGTTAGTATGAATACCGAGGCTATCCTGGTTGAAGAGAACAAACTTGCTAAAGCAATTGAAAGTGCACTGGAGGATGCAGAGGAAGGTCTGGGTGACATGGGTGATGATGACTTCGATGATCTGGATGGCCTGGAAGTTGCGGATGATAGCGCAGATAAAAGTGATGATGAAGATTCAGATATTGACGATGCTCCTGTTGTGCGATTTGTTAACAAAGTTTTACTCGATGCCATTAAAAAAGGTGGCTCTGACCTGCACTTTGAACCCTATGAAAAATTCTATCGTGTTCGCTTTCGTATTGATGGTGTATTGGAGGAAGTCGCCAAACCCCCGCTCGCTCTGACGAGAAAGATTGCCGCGCGTATCAAGGTCATGTCACGAATGGATGTCTCTGAACGACGCGTTCCCCAGGATGGCCGTATCAAGCTAAAGTTGTCCAAAACCAAGTCTATCGATTTTCGTGTGAGTACATGCCCAACACTATTTGGCGAGAAGGTTGTGATGCGTATTCTGGACTCGGATGCTGCCGCCCTACAGATCGACCAATTAGGTTATGAAGATCACCAGAAGGAGGTGTTCCTGGCCAACTTGCAAAAACCCTATGGTATGTTTCTGGTCACCGGCCCGACAGGCAGTGGCAAAACTGTCTCTTTGTATACAGGTATCAACATCCTCAACCAAATAGATATCAATATCTCAACTGCAGAGGATCCGGTTGAAATCAATCTACCTGGCGTGAATCAGGTACAGATCGATGAGAGAACAGGCATGACCTTTGAAAAAGCTTTGAAGGCTTTTCTACGTCAGGATCCGGATATTATTCTTGTTGGCGAAATTCGTGATCTCGGCACAGCAGGTATTGCAGTCAAGGCCGCTCAGACCGGCCATATGGTGATGTCAACATTACACACCAATGATGCGCCGCAAACGTTGACACGATTACAGGACATGGGCATCCAGGCCTTTGCCGTTGCCACCAGTATCAATCTTATTACCGCACAGCGCCTGTTGCGAAGACTGCACCCGGATTACAAGAAGAAAACGGAATTACCCAAGGAAGTGTTATTGGATGAAGGCTTCACTGAGGAAGAAATAGCGGCTGGCATCACGTTATATGAGCCTGGCGATGGTGGGTCGGATTGCCCCAGTGGTTATAAAGGTCGCGCGGGCATCTATCAGGTCATGCCCATCTCAGATGCTTTGAAACGATTGATTATTGAAGGTGCGAATGCAGTACAGCTTGCAGATCAAGCTTTAATTGAGGGAATTTGGGATATTCGAAAATCAGGTTTGGAAAAGTCAAAACAGGGCATTACCAGTCTTACCGAGGTCAACCGAGTAACCGTCGAATAAAGGAACCACTATGGCTACAGCAACAAAAAAAAAGGAGATGTTCTTCCTATGGCAAGGTAAGGACAAAACAGGGAAACTTGTTAAAGGTGAACTTTCTGGGCAAAGCGACGCTCTGGTAAAAGCACAGCTCCGCCGCCAGGGGATAAATCCGCTGAAAGTGAAGAAAAAACCCAAAAATCTTTTTGGCGGGGGCGGTGCCAGAATAACACCGAAGGACATTACCATATTCAGCCGTCAATTAGCCACCATGATGTCAGCTGGTGTGCCCCTGGTTCAGGCATTTGAAATCGTGGGTAGAGGTCATGAAAATGCGGGTATGCAGCAGCTGATTTTGGGTGTTAAGGCTGATGTGGAAGCGGGTAATAGCCTGACAGAAGCGCTTAAGAAAAGGCCACTACAGTTCAACGAACTCTATACCAACCTGGTTGAGGCAGGAGAGCATGCAGGTATTCTGGAAGCTATCTTGCATAAACTCGCAACCTATATGGAAAAAACAGAGGCATTAAAAGGAAAGATAAAAGCCGCTCTGTTCTACCCCGCTGCTGTGGTAGTCGTTGCGTGCATTGTTGTGAGTATCCTGAAGATCTTTGTGATACCGCAATTTAGCAGCTTATTCAGTAACTTTGGCGCAGAATTACCAGCACTGACACAATTTCTTATTGATGCCTCCGATTTTTTTGTTGCATATTGGTGGGCAATATTTGGCATCGCTGGCGGTACAGTTTTTGGGCTTCTGGAACTGAAAAAAAGATCAAGGGCATTTCAACAGGGTCTTGAAAGAATGATGCTCAAACTCCCCGTCCTCGGGGTGGTTTTGGAAAAAGCAGCTATCGCACGTTTTGCTCGCACATTAGAAACCATGTTTGCTGCCGGCACACCTCTGGTTGAAGCCATGACCTCGGTTGCTGGAGCATGCGGTAATATTGTTTTTTATGATGCATGTATGAAAATTAGAGACGAAATTTCCACTGGCTCCCAACTTCAAGCTAGCATGCGTGATACAGGACTATTTCCAAATATGGTCGTTCAAATGGTCGCGATTGGTGAGGAGTCAGGATCGATCGATACCATGCTTGGGAAGGTTGCAGACTGGTATGAGCAGGAAGTTGATGATGCCGTCGAGGCATTGACCAGTCTTTTGGAGCCAGCGATCATGGCGTTTCTGGGTGTTGTCATTGGTGGTATTGTGATCGGTATGTATCTACCCATATTCAAAATGGGCCAAGCAGTATAAAACCAGACACTGCCAGGGATTGGCATGTGTATATTAATCAGGATAATTCTTCTTGCTACATGCGACATCGCCTGTAGAACTGGCTGTTTTCAAATAATTTGACCTTAATGTCTGTCATACAACTATTACAAGCTCAACCAGTATTTTTTGTCATCGCCATGGCATTACTCGGACTGATTATAGGTAGCTTCCTGAATGTGGTGATCTATCGATTGCCAAAAATGATGCAACAGGATTGGCATGAACAATGTTGCGACCTGTTAGGAATTAACAATGAAAAAGGAGAGGAGCAGCATCATATCAATCTGATCTTCCCAGCTTCGAACTGCCCTGCTTGTCAACACAAGATAACCGCCATCGAAAATATCCCTGTGATTAGTTACCTTTGTCTTAAGGGCCGTTGTAAATCATGCAATGTGAAAATTTCTCCACAATATCCCCTCATTGAAATTTTAACTGGCGTAACAACTGCTTATATAACATGGCACTTTGGCTTTAGCCTGCAAACCTTGTTTGCAGTGTTACTTACATGGGCGCTTATTTGTTTGAGCGTGATTGATCTTGAGCACTCCTTACTACCAGATGATATAACTCTGCCATTTATGTGGTTAGGTCTGGCTTGTAATATTTTTGGTGTCTTCACGGACATAACCTCCAGTCTTATCGGAGCGATACTCGGTTACAGTATTCTCTGGCTCATATTTATGGGTTTTAAAGTGATGACCGGAAAAGAAGGTATGGGCTATGGTGATTTTAAACTTTTAGCACTTTTAGGGGCCTGGCTTGGTTGGCAATCTTTACCATTGATTATTTTATTATCTTCGATTGCTGCATCTTTAATTGGCATAATAATGATTCTTTTCAGAGGTCGAGACAAAAGTGTTGCTTTTCCTTATGGCCCTTATCTGGCCATCGCCGGGTGGATTACTTTACTCTGGGGTGATGAATTAATTGGCACCTATCTCAATAGTTTCTAGTTTATTAATTAACCATGGTTTTAAAAATTGGTCTAACAGGTGGCATAGGCAGCGGTAAATCGACTGCTTGTGAAATATTTTCAGAGTTTGGGGTTCCTGTTATCGATGCAGACATCATAGCTCACAGATTAGTAAAGCCAGGGCTGCCTGCACTTCAAGCAATAATCAACGAGTTTGGAGAAGGAATCGTTACAAATGATGGCAATCTGGATAGAAAAAAATTACGCGATCAAATATTCACACATGAAACTGACCGTAATAAATTGGAAAATATTTTACACCCGGCAATATACAATGAAATTGCACATGAAACAGAAGGTTTTCTCTCTAAATATTGCATCATTGCCCTGCCACTACTAATAGAAACTGGTGCCTCAAAGATTATTGATAGAATTCTAGTTATCGATTCACCCAGAGAATTACAATTATCGCGTGCCTCAATTAGAGATAATGTGAGCAAGAGCGACATCGAAGCAATTATGCATTCCCAGATATCTCCTGATGATCAGCTGGCCGCTGCCGATGATGTTATTAACAATGATGGTGATATTGATAATCTACGTAGGCAAATTTGTGACCTACATCGGTTTTATACAAATATTTAATCCAGGATTGTTGCTTGCAGCGCACAAGTACAGGACAATTAGCGATTAATGATTACCGATTACGGCCATCTAAGTGGATAAAAGTGTCATATATGAACAACCCTTGAATGAACGTGTACGCAGCTTCCTGCGACTCGAGCATTTGTTTGGTATTTCCGATCATCACTGCCCTCAAGACAACCAATGGGACAGTCGTATAGCCATATCCTGCTTGCTGGAAATCCTCGATCTAATCACTCGCTCAGATATTAAAAGTGATTTAATCAAGGAATTGGAACGCCATACAACCACCCTGGATATTTTAAAAAATAATCCAAATGTTGATCATCAGCGACTAACTGATATTTTAAATAATATTAATATTTATCTTGGTACACTACGAGACAGTGATTTCCAGCCCGGGCAAACCTTGAAACAGGATGAGTTAACGATATCAATTAAGCAGAGAATATCTATCCCTGGTGGAACCTGTAATTTCGATCTTCCAGCTTTTCATCACTGGCTGCATAAATCTGCACAGTCACGGCATGAAGATTTAAAAAAATGGAAACAAGATCTTTCAGTAATACAGGAATCTCTGGCTATCGCCTTACTCATGCTCAGAAACAGCACCACACCTGTCCTTGAAAATGCTGAATCAGGCTTTTACCAGCAACCTATAGAGTCAAAATTATCCTGTCAATTAATACGTGTTCTTCTACCTGAGGATTGTAATTATTTTCCTGAAATAAGTGGCGGTAAACATCGATTCACAATACGTTTCATGGAACAAACTTCAACTTCATCCAGACCTGTCCAAACTAAAAATGCCGTACAATTTGAGCTTCATTGCTGTATTTTATGAAGAAATCTATTCAATGCCCCGAGTGTGGAAAAGCAACTGAATATTCATCTGCAAACGAGTATCGCCCGTTTTGTAGCGAGCGTTGTAAATTAATTGATCTTGGCGAATGGCTTGAAGGGAAATATAGTATTGACTCCGAAGAACATAATCATACGTCAGAGTCGTTACCGGAAGAACATAACACTAAACATTAAAAATTAATGTCATAAATTTATCTTCTCACCAATAGCACCCTGCAAATATTTAGCCACCGCATTTTTTGTATTCTCCTGGTTCCAGACACCACTTAAAACTGATATTCCTTGACCACCACACTCGCATGATTTTTTCATATCGTCAGCTTGCATGCCGCCTAAGGCATATGTTGGAATTGGAAACGGCTCGATAAGTGTTTTAAAGTGTTCCCATCCCAATGGATCCACTGTTTGATGACTAGTTGTTCTATTTACCGGTGACAACACCAGAAAATCAACATCAATATTAGCTGCATGTTCGAGCTCACTGAAATCATGACATGATGCAGATACCAGAAAATTATCATCAAGCGGACGCTTATCGAGTTGTAATAACCTTGTGCTGTTTAGATGAACACCATTTGCCCCAACCTTAACTGCATACTCAGGAGAACTATTGATCATTAATATCGAATGGCTGCTTCTACTTAGTTCAATCAGCTCTGTGATTAAGGATTCATTTCTATCATAGAGTGAATCATCACTGAATCGTAACTGAAACAGGGTGATCCCAGCGGTGATACATTCTTCAAATTTCTTCAAGTACTCTTTAGTATTACCTTCTGGCTCGGGACAGATCAAATATAGTTTAGGTAGTTTTACAGCCTTGATGATTGGTTTATTTGCTTCCGGATAATCACGTTCATCCAGTTTCGTAATATCTACCCACTCTATTATTTGCCCTTCCTTCCCAACTCTCTCATTCCCGTCAAGAGAATCTGAATCCCATGAATCTACATTCCAGACATCAAGCAGGACAGAATATTCATCATAGTCATGATGTATTTTAATTAACGGCTGTGCTGACTTTACAGTAAGAGCGAGTTCTTCATTCAACTCCCTTGATAAAGCTTCAATAACTGTTTCACCTGGCTCAAGTTTGCCACCGGGAAATTCCCATAAATCAGGTTGATGTACGGTTGCTGACCTAAGCGATAGCAAAACCTGATTCTTATTATTTCTGATAACACCTACTGCTATATGAAAAATTACGTCATGTATCATAAATTATATTATGAACGATATTCAGAATTAATGCGGACATACTCATGAGAAAGGTCGCACGTCCAGATAAGAGAACTTTCCCTTCCTCTTCCGAGAGAGACGTGCACTACTATCTCTTCCTGATTCATAACGCTCTGTCCCTCAGCTTCAGTATATTCCTCAAATCTTCGTCCAGATTCGACAATTTTCACATCATTAAGTGAAATTGAGATTTTTTCAATTTCCAGATCGGAAAGTGTGGTCCGTCCAATCGCTGCCAGTATTCTTCCCCAATTCGGATCAGAGGCATAAAAAGCTGTCTTAACCAGTGGCGAATTCGCGATAGTCAATGCAACCTCTCTACTTTCTTCCTTTGTTGCCCCGTCAGCAACAATTATTGAAATAAATTTAGTCGCCCCTTCACCATCTCTGACTATCGCCTGTGCAAGATAGATGCAAATATCCACTAGCGCATTTTTAAACAACAAGCCTGAGCCTTCATCGAATGATTTAATTTCAGCAACACTACTTTCTCCTGTGGCAACCAGAAAACAGGCATCATTTGTAGAGGTGTCACCATCGACATTGATACAATTAAATGTATTTTCTACTGTCTCATCCAATAATCCTTGAACCAACGATTTATTGATATTTGCATCAGTTGCAATATATGCGAGCATGGTCGCCATGTCTGGTCTTATCATGCCTGATCCTTTGGCAATTCCAGTGATTGTTATTTCACCGTCCGGCAGACTTAATTTTTTTGAGAGTCCTTTTGCTATAGTGTCTGTCGTTAAAATTGCATCAGCAATATCGTTCCATGCATCTTCTCTAAGGTTATCCAGTAAGATTGGTATTGCATTTTTTATATTTTCAACAGGCAAGGGCTCAGCAATAACGCCTGTTGAAAATGGTAAAATACTTTCAATGCTAGTGCCTGCGCGATTAGCTAAATGACGACATACATCCATGGCAGCCTCTATTCCATTGTCTCCCAGGCCTGCATTGGCATTACCGGAATTGATTAAACAAAAATCAGGCGTTTCTTGCTGCAGATGATTTCTAGCAATAACGACGGGGGCAGCACAAAATGCATTCTGCGTAAATACAGCTGCACATTTAGAATTTTTTCCAAATGAGATCAGCGCTAAATCTTTTCTTTTTGTTTTATATATATCAGCAGAACAGGCAGCGACTTGCACACCTTTAACAGGCAGGAGTTCAGATATCTTGTTTAAACCTACAGCCATATGGCACACCGAAATTTATATTTACTTTAATTTTCCATGACATTGTTTATATTTTTTCCCCGATCCACAAGGACAAGGTTCATTACGTCCAATCTTTCTATGTCCTCGTACAAATGGTTCCAGCTCACTGCTTGCCTGCTTATTTCCCAGTGCATCTGGAGATGCCGCATGGTTGAACTTCATATTCTGAAGCTTACGTTGCTGCTGCTCAGCGGCCTCAACATCTTCTTCAGTCCTGACCTGAACCATTGAAAGAAATGAAATGACATCATGCTTTATATTCTCAAGCATCAAGACAAACATTTCGAAAGCTTCACGCTTGTATTCCTGCTTTGGATTTTTTGCGGCATAACTTCGTAAGTTAATACCCTGCCGTAAATGATCCATGGCTACCAAATGATCTTTCCATTGTCTATCGAGAATATCCAGCGTCACCTGTTTCTCAACTCGCCTCATGATCTCAGAACTCACCAGGTTTTCCTTCTCCTGTGCTGCATTAATGACACTGTCCAGTATTTTTTCTCTAAGTGTTTCTTCATGTAGCGATGAGTCACTTTGAAGCCAGCTCGCAATATCCAGATTCAGGCCAAGGTCATGATCGATCGCTTCAGTCAAGCCACTGATATTCCATAATTCATCTATACTCCCTTGAGGTATATAGGCATCGACTATGGCATTCACTACATCTTCACGCATCGCTTCGATATTTTCCTTCACATCATCATCCATCAGCAGATCATTTCTCCACTGATAGATCACTTTGCGTTGATCATTTGCAACATCATCATATTCAAGAAGATGTTTTCTTATATCAAAATTATGTCCTTCAACTTTTTTTTGCGCATTTTCGATTGCACGACTTACCAATGAGGATTCAATTGCTTCACCATCTTCCATTCCGAGTTTTTGCATCAGTGATGCAACCCTGTCAGAGGCAAATATACGCATCAGGTTATCTTCCAATGAAAGATAAAATCGACTGGAGCCTGCATCGCCCTGACGACCAGAACGACCTCTTAACTGGTTGTCAATACGTCTTGATTCATGACGTTCCGTACCAATAATATGTAAACCACCACTCGCGATCACGGCTTGATGTCTTTTTTCCCATGCCGCCCTTACTTTGTTAATTTCGGTTTCATTTTGTTCATTTAATTGTTTAAGTTCGGCTTCCAGATTTCCTCCCAGCACAATATCTGTTCCACGACCAGCCATATTGGTCGCAATCGTTACGACACCAGGCATTCCCGCCTGTTCAATAATTTCAGCTTCCCTTTCATGTTGTTTGGCATTAAGTACCTGATGGATGACCTTTTCTTTTTTCAGTAAGCCAGACAGATACTCAGACACTTCAATAGATGCAGTACCGACAAGCACAGGCTGACCTCTATCTCTACAATCCCTTATATCACTGATGATCGAATCAAATTTCTGTTTTGATTTTAGATAGACAGCATCACTCGCATCATCACGCACCATTGGCATATTTGTAGGAATAACAACGACTTCCAGACCGTAAATGTCCTGAAATTCAAATGCTTCAGTATCTGCTGTCCCCGTCATTCCTGACAGTTTTTCGTATAGTCTGAAATAATTCTGATAGGTAATTGAAGCCAGCGTCTGGTTTTCGTTTTGGATAGGTACACTCTCTTTTGCTTCTATTGCCTGATGTAGTCCATCTGACCAACGCCGACCTGACATGGTTCTACCTGTGAATTCATCGACAATAACTATTTCATTATCTTTTACAATGTAATCGACATCTTTCTGAAATAGAGCATGGGCTCTCATTGCAGCATTCAAGTGGTGCAGCACACTGATATTCACAGGATCATATAAGCTTTGTTCAGAGCTAATAATATTTTCATCTCTTAACAAAGTTTCAAGATACTCATTGCCTTCTTCCGTTAGATAAGCCTGCCTTGATTTTTCATCAACACTATAATGACCGGGCCCATCTTCTTCTTCCTGTTTTTTTAAATTTGGGACAACCTTGTTTATACTGACATACAAATCCGATCTGTCATCAACTGCACCAGATATCACTAATGGTGTTCGAGCCTCGTCAATTAAAATAGAATCTACCTCATCGACAATCGCATAATTTAATTCCCTCTGGACACGACTTTCGTTAGCAAATGCCAGATTATCTCTCAAATAATCGAAACCAAATTCATTGTTCGTGCCATAAGTAATATCTGCGGCATAAGCTCTACTGCGATCTTCCTGACTGATTCCTGTGTAAATAACGCCCGTTGTAAGTCCAATAAATTCATAGATATGGTTCATCCATTCCGAATCACGCCTTGCCAGATAATCGTTGACAGTAATCACGTGAACACCTTTTCCGCTCAAGGCATTGAGATAAGCTGCCAATGTTGCTACTAATGTCTTACCTTCCCCGGTACGCATCTCAGAAATTTTTCCATCATGTAATACCATGCCACCAACTAGCTGCATGTCAAAATGCCGCATACTAAGCATTCTCTTACCCGCTTCCCTGACCAGAGCAAATGCCTCGGGCAAAAGATCATCAAGGCTTTCTCCTTGATTGAGTCGATTACGATATGCTTCAGTTTTCAGCGGAAACTCATGATCTTTTAGTGCAATAAATTGCTCCTCCAGCGCATTAATTTTTTCCACAATTTTGCCTAAATATTTGATAACACGCTCATTGCGACTGCCAAATATTTTTCTAATTAAACCAGTGACCATTGTGATATTTCTATATATGCCTTACGAGAAGCCACCTTTACTGTCTATTGTTATAGACATTAAGGATGACTGTAATGATATGTTTATTTTGACAGATTAGTTGATTGAAACAAACTTTCTGGGATTGACATGCTTACCATTATGTACGACTTCGAAGTGTACATGAGGACCTGTTGAACGTCCTGATGAACCCATCACTGCAATGTTTTGTCTTTTATCGACTTTATCGCCAACAACAACGAGATTTTTTTTGTTATGCGCATATCGGGTTACATAACCATTACCATGACTGATTTCAATCATTCTTCCATATCCTGAATGCCTACCTGACCATGTAACAATTCCAGCTGCAACAGACAACACCATTGACCCGGATTTCCCCGCCAGATCGATGCCCTCATGAAAATCTTTTTTTCCAGATATCGGATCAGTTCGCCACCCAAATACTGATGATGTCCACCCACCACTGACTGGGGTCCCTTCTGGCCGGACTTGCGACTGAATATTACTATCCATTAACATGGATTCCATCGCAGAAAATTTCTCACTCCGATCTTCAATCCTTTCGCCGATGCTTTGTAAGGCTTCAATAAAATCAATCACACCCAAAGAATTTTGATCTTTCATCAATGCAGGCCCACCCAAGCCTGGTGATTCCAGCATGTTAAACTCAATATCCGACATATTGGCAATATTAACCAGGCGCGAACCTAGCGTATCCAGTCGAAGCAAGTGGGCCTGTAAGGTGCTTAATCTTGCTGACAATGCATCCAGGTTTTTTTCGGCGTTCCTTTTAGCAGCATTTACACTGGCTTGCTGCTTATCAAGCTCATGTTTCCATTGCATATATTTTTTCTCGTGTAGCACAGTATATGAACGCTCAGCCTGGTATGCTGCAATCCTGCCGCCAACATGAAAGGTTCCAACAATCACTATCAGAAACAATAGCCCGACAAACAATATTCCCAGCAGACCTATAGGGAGTCTGTAAGTCCTGTTTCTATTATTCGATACTAATA
>CAZDFI010000076.1:0-1147 GCA_964504725.1 uncultured Enterobacteriaceae bacterium | reverse complement strand
TCTATGTCTGGCCAAAAAAATCTCAACACTCGAAATCTCATTGCCCGTCAGTTTAGCGAACTGGTCGATTCCAGCGAACAACTAAACAACTTGTATACACATGCTAAGGGTATATACGCGCTTAATGAAAAGCTGCAAAAACACCTTGATCCCTGTCTACGTGGCCACTGTACTGTCGCCAACTACTCTGATGAAACCCTTATTGTGAATGCCGAGACATCCGCCTGGGCCTCTAAATTACGATACTGCATTCCCGATATACTCAACTACGCAAAACACGAATGTGGACTGACCACGTTAAAATCTGTCCGCATCAAGGTTTCGCCGATACACAAAAAGAGAGTTCAATCCAATCTTTCTAGTACCCGTCCTGTTAAAAAAGCATCCTTGTCAAAAAAATCTGCAGATTTCATCAAAAACGTCGCAACATCAATTAAAGATCCTGCGCTCCGGAAATCTATTCTAAGAATCAGCAAACATGCCAGGTAATTAATAAAATCTTATTATTATGATACTGTAATCGGCTGCATAAATGAGATGGGTAAATCTACCTCATCTTCAAAACTTACCAGCTCCCATGCTGATTCCGTGACTAACAATTCTCTCAGCAATCTATTGTTTAATGCATGTCCGGATTTAAACCCGGTAAACGACCCAATAAGGCTGTGCCCAAGTAAATATAAATCACCGATAGCATCAAGTATCTTGTGTTTCACACACTCGTCTTCATAACGCAACCCATCTTCATTCAATATTCTATAATCGTCAACGACAACAGCATTGTCCAGGCTACCACCTAATGCCAGATTATTTTCTCGTAATAACTCAACATCCCGCATAAACCCAAACGTTCTGGCACGACTGACTTCCTTTACATATGATGTTGTTGAAAAATCTATTTCAGCCTTACAATTCCCGTCGTGAAACATTGGGTGATCAAACACAATGGTGAAACCAACTTTGAAGCCCTCGAATGGCTCAAACATTGCCCATTTATCTTCATCCTCAACACGAATTTTTTCCTTGATTCGAAGAAATTGTTTTGGTGCATTTTGTTCTTCCACACCTGCCGATTGAATCAGGAATACAAATGGGCCAGCGCTACCGTCCATTATCGGCACTTCATCAGAACTGAGGTCAATATAGG
>CAZDFI010000075.1:12022-12947 GCA_964504725.1 uncultured Enterobacteriaceae bacterium | reverse complement strand
CGCCTTCAGTCCTCCGTCAAACCACTTCATGTACAATACATAAACTATCAAGCAAACCAAGTACCAAAACTAATCGTAATTTTTTAAGCAACATAAAATCTTTCTCCAAGGTAGAAATTATTGCACGAGTAATACTGTCTGAACCAAATATATCTGGATTATGCCATATATCTCTGTGATATACGTCATGCGATCACCCGGTTTTTCGATCAACCAGTCAGGCCGCCTTCAGTCCTCCGTCAAACCACTTCATGTACAATACATAAACTATCAAGCAACCTGTATCTATGAGTTCAATAAACATCAAGAAAACCAGTAGTTTTTGCAATCAACGATGGGACGAATCCGTCATCCCCGAGTTGATAGAGTACATCCGCATCCCGAATAAATCGCCCATGTTCGACCCGGAATGGCAAAGTAACGGATACATGGATCAAGCTGTCGATCAATTCACAGGATGGATAGGAAAGCAGGAAATAGCAGGATTACAACTTGAGCTTGTCAGGCTTGAAAATCGCACTCCCCTGATTTTTGTAGATATTCCAGGAAGCTTGGAAAATACCGTGTTGTTATATGGACACCTGGATAAACAACCCGAAATGTCTGGATGGCGTGAAGGTCTTGATCCATGGACACCTGTTCTGGATGGCGACAAACTCTATGGTCGAGGTGGTGCCGATGATGGTTACGCCCTGTTCGCCTGCCTGACTGCCATCGAAGCATTACAAAAACAGGGAATACCACATGCGCGCTGTGTAATTATCATCGAAGCCTGCGAAGAGAGTGGCAGTCCGGATTTACCTTTTTATATGGATGCATTGTCTGATCGTATCGGCACACCAGATCTGATTATTTGTCTGGATTCGGGCTGCGGTAATTACCAACAACTTTGGTGTACCACTTCTCTACGAGGATTAATTGGAGG
>CAZDFI010000075.1:3163-12012 GCA_964504725.1 uncultured Enterobacteriaceae bacterium | reverse complement strand
ACCATAGAAGTCCTTGATGAGGGTGTCCATTCAGGGGATTCCAGCGGGATTGTGCCCTGTAGTTTTCGTATTTTAAGGCAACTATTAGACCGAATAGAAAATTCATCGACCGGACTCATTGAAGACAGCGCGTTCAGCGTGGACATTCCAGAAAAGCGCATTGAACAAGCAAGAAATGCCGCCACCATGATGGGAGATGAAATATTTAATCGATTTCCATTTAAGAGAAATGGCCGGATCCAGACGGAACCTGTACACGAAGATCCTGCCGAGTTGATCCTTAATCGCAGTTGGCGACCCGCTCTGACAGTCATTGGTGCAGATGGCTTACCTGATATTCAATCAGCCGGTAATGTGATGCGGCCAATGACCTCGGTCAAATTATCCATGCGTCTACCACCGACCTGTAATGCAGAGATAGCCAGCGCAAAACTTAAGGGCCTGCTCGAAGAAAACCCGCCGTATCAAGCAAAGATTTCTTTCACACCGGATTGGGCTGCGTCAGGCTGGATGGCTCCTGAGATTGAACCCTGGTTGGAAACAGCGATTGATAAAGCTTCAATGAGGTTCTTTGATAAACCTGCGGTGCATATGGGTGAAGGCTGGTCTATTCCTTTTATGGGCATGCTGGGAGAGAAATTTCCTGATGCGCAATTTTTAATCACCGGCGTGCTTGGCCCTGGTTCCAATGCCCATGGCCCTAATGAGTTTCTGCATATTCCCATGGCCAAAAATCTCACTGCCTGTATCGCCAGTGTCATTGCTGACCACTTTAATCAATAATTGTTTACCACTAAATTCCTGCATCTAAACTAGAATCTTTGATACTGCGCTACTATAGTGTGACTATTGATGTAGTGTTTAATTACATTGATGTGAGCCGAATTCAAATAACAAAAGTCATGGGGCATCCTTGAATATGTTTCGGTTACTACGGTATTTTACAATTGCATGCAGCATAACGAGTCTAATTCTAGCAATTACACTTGTTGTAATTTTGAATACATTTCAAGTACGCAGCATCATACATGGTGCTGAAGATCAAAATGTTTTAATGTCTCGCCTATTAGCTAACACCATTGAAGCAGCAGTGCCAAATTACCTTGATACACCAGATTTAATTGATCCTCAATCATTAAGAAATCGTCTAATCGTTCAAGAACTGAATACTTTATTTCGTTCTTTAACAGTTGGCCTCAATCTTCTAAAGATTAAAATTTATAACACCGAGGGATTAACGCTCTATTCAAGTGACTCATCACAAATTGGCGAGAGCAGGGCAAACAACCCCCGTTTTTTGCGCGCAGCAAATAAAAAAGAGGCTGCAAGTAAACTAAGTGCCAGGGATAAGTTCACAGCATTTACTGGTGTACTTTATAATGTTGATGTCGTTGAAACATATATCCCCATATTGTCGGATGAAAAACATATTATCGGTGTGTTTGAGTTATATACAGATGTAACTCACTTACGCACGCTTATTAAAGAAGAAATGATATGGATATCCATGATCGTGATATCGATTTTTATTTTATTTTTCTTCATATTGTTATTAATTATCCTGCGTGCAGATAGTGTCATTAAAAATCAATATCAGAAACTAGAAAAAAGCCATCAAACAATTGAGAAACGCACAGAAACACTATACAAGCAGGCCAACTACGACGACCTTACAAAATTGGCAAACCGGGTGTATATGTACGGTCAGCTTAAACATGAGCTGATACTCGCAGCAAAGAACAAAACGACTCTAGCATTTTTATTTATCGATCTTGATGGATTCAAGAACATAAACGATAGACATGGCCATGATGTTGGTGATGAAGTTCTTATAACTATTGCAAGAAGATTTATGGAGTGTGTGAAAGAACACGATTCACAATATCGATCCATCGACTCGTATAGTTCATCGACTGTTGCCCGCCACGGCGGCGATGAATTTAGCTTAATTATTCCTGATTTTTTTAAATTACAAGATGTAGATGTTATTGCAAAAGATATAATATCAGCATGTTCTAAACCGTTAAAGATCAAGAACAAGGAATTAATTTTAGGCGCGAGTATTGGAATAGCTTTATACCCATCAGATGGTGATGAACCAAGTACCTTGATGCGAAATGCTGATCTTGCAATGTACCAGGCCAAGCAAGAAGGCAAGAATACTTTCCGATATTTCACTGACGACTTGATTAAAGATTCAGAAAGAAGAACAGTTATGGAAGTAGAATGACTGTGGGTATTGCTACCTGTATATGACACAAAATATAACAAGACTTACTTTTCTATTACTAATTGCATCAAATCAATGTATTGCAGAGCCTAAAATTTACTCACCAATTGTTAAAGGAGGAGAGTTAGCATTTGAGGCTCGGGGTAATATTACTGTTGATGATGATAATAATAAAGACGGGGCTCAACGGCATGTTTTTGAAATTGAATATGGTGTTAATGATTGGTGGAAATTCGGAGTCTTTGGACGATACAACAAAAGCGCAACAGGTTCACTACGCTATCAATTGACCGGATTAGAAAACGTTATTCAATTAACTGAACAAGGAAAATATTGGCTGGATGTTGGCATCTATCTGGAGTATAAATTTGCGGCTGATGATAGTGATCCAGATGGTGCAGAAATTAAATTGTTATTGGAAAAAGATATAAATGATTTTACTCACACATTGAATCTGATACTTGAACAGGAAGTTGGAAGTAAAGGTGATAAGGACCTTGAGTTTGAATATGGTTGGAAATCACGTAAAAAAATAACCCCACATATGAAACTGGGAATAGAAGCATTTGGAAAACTGGGTGAGTTAAGAGATATAAAATCATTACAGGATCAGGATCATCGGCTAGGCCCCGTGTTTTATCATGAGTTTCACATCGGAGGTCAGGAGATTGAATATAATATTGGATGGTTGTTTGGCCTGACAGATGCCAGCCCTGACAATACATTACGTTGGCAGCTCGAAATTCCTTTTTAATTTATCGTTAGATATGGCTGATTTTGAGTATGCTTATCTGGAGAGTTAAATAATGCGCACAGGTGTTATCGGTTTGGGTGCCATGGGTGCTCATATGGCAATCAATTTCCACAAAGCTGGTTCGCTGCATCGAATATGGAACCGTTCCCGAACCAGGGCGGATGCCATTGCCAAAGAAACTGGTGTTGATATATCCGAATCTCCTGAACATCTGGCTGAAGAATGTGAACTTATCATTACCTGCGTCTCTCGTGACGAGGATGTCCTGAGTGTCATTAAGCGCTTATCTACCAGCATAAATCCGGGAACGATTGTCGTAGACACTTCAACAGTCGCTTCAGGCACCGCAATAGAAGCGGCGAAGATGTTACAGGAAAAAGGTGCACATTTGCTCGATTGTCCGGTATCAGGCGGCGTAGAAGGCGCAAAGAATGGTAGACTGGCGATGATGGTCGGGGGCGATGATTCCGTACTCGATCGCGCAAGAACCAGCCTTGAAGCGATTGCGGCGAATATTGCTTACATCGGCCCTACGGGTAGCGGACAAGCATGTAAGGCGGTTAATCAGCTAATGGCGGCGGGAATTAATCAAGCGGTCACTGAGGCATTGGCTTTTGGCGAGGTCATGGGGCTTGATATGGATAAAGTTGTAGATATTGTCGCAACCGGCGCTGCTGGCAACTGGTTTCTCGATCACCGGGGTAAAACCATGCTGGCCGGAAAATATGATCCCGGATTTAAGCTGGCCCTGCATCACAAGGATTTAGCTATCTGTCAGACCATGCTTAAACATGCTTGTGATGCAAGTTTGCCGATGATTGAGATGACACTGATTCATTATCAACGTCTGATGGACAAAGGCTTTGGTGACGAAGATATCTCCGCATTATTCCGCCTGAAGAGGGCTCAATTGGCCGATCCTCAAGACTAAATGCTAGGTAAATCAGGATAATCTTAAGAACTCATACATCATTATACGGTCTTAGCAGGAGCCAGCCCGGAGGCATTATGAATCAAGGATAGATTGACGCTGCACATTTTTTGTGCAAAATAGTCGCCCCTAAAGTTACAAACATCGTAACTAATTGATTTAGATTCCACTTTTACAGATAACAGGTATATAGCTTGACTGAAAATACGCAACAAACACTCATCGAGGTAAAGTCCCTCGACAAGAAATTCGGTGCCATCCATGCCGTGAAAAATCTTTCATTTTCCGTTAAGAAGGGTGAGGTACTTGGCTTTCTAGGGCCTAATGGCGCAGGCAAATCCACCACCATGAAAATGATCACCGGTTTCCTCGAACCAACGAGCGGCACGGTTTCTGTTTGTGGACATGATGTTCTTGAAGACCCTATCGCTGTCAAAGAAAAAATCGGTTACCTGCCGGAAGGCGCGCCTGCTTACGGTGAAATGACGGTAAAAAACTTTCTCGATTTTATTGCAGATATTCGCGGACTAAAGGGTAAAGAAAAACAAAATCGTGTCGATGGCATCATCAAAAAGATTAATCTTGAGACAGTGCGTAACCAAACCATTGATACTTTATCAAAAGGATTTAAACGTCGTGTAGGGGTTGCCCAGGCGTTGTTGCATGACCCTGAAGTATTGATAATGGATGAGCCCACCGATGGTCTTGATCCAAATCAGAAGCATGAAGTGCGCATGTTGATCAAGGAAATGGCACCGCACAAGGCCATTATTATTTCTACTCACATAATGGAAGAAGTCGATGCCATTTGCACACGGGCAATTATTATTGCCTCAGGCGAACTCCTGTTTGATGGCACTCCCGCGGAATTGTTAGCCAAATCAGACAGCGGCCGTATGGATGATGTCTTTCGTGAAATCACCACAGAGTTTTACACAGCCAAAGGTGAGGTGGTGCAGTCATGAATAATATTAAAGCCATCTTCAAACGAGAATTTTCCGGGTATTTTTCCACCCCGATTGCTTACGTTTTCATTGTCATCTTTCTATTTTTGACAGGTGCCTTCACGTTCTACATTGGCTCTTTTTATGAAAGAAACCAGGCAGATCTGGAACCTTTTTTCCGCTTTCATCCCTGGCTTTATCTGTTCCTGATCCCGGCCATTGCCATGCGCCTTTGGTCTGAAGAACGAAAGTCCGGCACCATTGAATTAATCATGACCTTGCCTATCCCGATTCATCATGCCGTGATTGGTAAATTTCTGGCGGCCTGGTGTTTCACTTCTGTCGCTATCGCACTGACCTTTCCCATCTGGATCACCGTCAATTACCTTGGCAACCCTGATAACACAGTAATTCTGGCCAGCTATATAGGCAGTCTGTTGATGGCGGGTGGTTTCCTGGCGATTGGTTCATGTGTCTCTGCACTGAGCAAGAGTCAGGTCATCGCCTTTGTCATCAGCCTGGTAATTTCGTTCCTGTTTTTATTAAGTGGTTTTCCATTGGTCCTCGATTTCTTCAATGGCTGGGCACCACAAGCTGTGGTTGATGCGATTGCGTCCTTCAGTTTTCTCACTCATTTTGAATCGATCAAAAAAGGCGTGATTGATATTCGAGACATTATCTACTTCGCTGCACTGATCAGCTTCTGGCTGTACGCCAATGTCGTCGTCATTGATGCAAAAAAAGCCAGTTGAGGATTATATAAATGAATAAAAATATTACTTCCACAACAAGTCTGGCACTAGCCGCTGCTTTGTTTGTTGCCATTATTATTCTGGTCAATGCAACACTGACCAGCTGGCGTGTTGACCTGACTGAAAATAAATTATTCACCCTCTCTGCAGGCACACTGAATATTTTGCATAACCTTGAGGAACCCGTACGACTGGATTTTTATTTCTCGCAGAAAGCCATGATTGGTTACCCTGCCTTGATGAATTATGGTATCAGGGTACGTGATATGTTGTTGGAGTACGAAGCACATTCCAACGGCATGCTGGATCTGAATATCATTGATCCTGAAGTCTTCTCGGAAGAGGAAGATCAGGCTGTCGCCAGCGGCATGCAGAGTGCACCTTTAAATAATGTTGGTGATCGCGCTTACTTTGGACTGGTCGGCACCAATTCGACAGACGAAGAAAAGAATATTCCTTTCTTCCAGTCCAGCAAGGAATCCGCGCTGGAATATGATATTAGCAAGCTGCTCTATAACCTTGCCTATCCTGAGAAAAGAGTTGTCGGCATCATCAGTTCATTACCTATCTTTGGTGATGATCAGGAGAAGCTCCCCAAGTGGACCATTACCGATACTATAGAAGAGTTCTTTGAGATCCGCGTTCTGGGCACTAACCCTAAAAATCTTGATGGTGTTGATGTATTAATGATCATTCACCCTAAAGATTTAAAAAATGAAACCCTGTTTGCCATTGATCAATATGTGCTCAAGGGTGGCAAGCTCATGCTCTTTGTCGATCCTCTGGCAGAGGGTGATCGCAGTAAGCCTGCTGATCCCGAAAGCGGAGTACTGCCTGATTTAGACTCTGATCTAAACCTCCTCACCGATCAATGGGGGATCACTGTACTCGACCAGAAAATTGTCGGCGATATTAATGCTGCCATGCATGTTCAGACTCGCAGCGCCACAGGCCCACAGGAAGTCACCTATCTTCCCTGGTTAAGACTGGCCAGGGAAAGTTTTAATCAGGACGATTTTGCCACCAGTCATATCAATGTAATCCACATGGGCACGACCGGGATTATTGAGCAAAATGAAGACAGTACTATTCAGTTCACACCATTGATTGAAAGCACCAAACAATCCATGCAGATAGATCGGGATTTTCTTTTTATTCAACGAGATCCCAGAATCATCCTTGATAATTTTAAGTCAGAGGAAAAGAAACAAATCATTGCAGCACGTCTTCAGGGCCGCGCAACAACAGCCTTCCCTGAAGGCTTGCTTGACGACGAAGGCAATAAGAAAAATAACAAAAGCGACGCCCTGATTAGTGAAGGTGATATCAATGTCATTGTTATTGCAGATACAGATATTCTTAATGATACTTTCTGGATTAGAAACAAATCCTATTTCGGTATGAACCTCCCGCAACCGATTGCAAACAATGGTGACTTTGTTGTTAATGCACTGGAGAATTTGTCTGGCAGTAATGATCTGGCCAGCCTCAGGACTCGGGGAGAATACACACGCCCCTTTGAAAGAGTTGAAACCATCCGCCGTCAGGCAGAACTGGAATATCGTGAGCGTGAACAAAAGCTTGTTGCTACCCTGCAGGAAACAGAGCAAAAGATACGCACGCTTCAACAGGAACAGGGCGATGATGTTACAGAAAGTGCCTTGTTACTGACCCCGGAACAGAGTGCAGAGATCGAGAAATTTCAAACACTGCGTATTGATACCCGTAAACAATTGCGTGCGGTTCAACATGATCTGAAGAAAAATATTGAATCTCTCGGTGCCAAATTACGTTTCTTTAATATCGCATTCTTGCCATTAATCATTATTCTGATTTCTATTGGCACGGGTGTGTATCGCGTCACTCGCCGTAATTGATAAAACAGATTTAAGGTTAACGGTTTAGCACACATGAAGCCTAAAAAGCTATTGGTTCTTTCCTCACTGACAATTGTTGTCATTGTTATTGCAGCACTATTTACTCAATCCCGCGCACCGCAAACAACAATCGAAAAAGAAACTTTGTTTCCGGAACTTGCCGGGAAGATTAATGATGTCTCGCGTATTGAAATTAAAAGCAGTGAAGACAGTGACGTTGTCCTGCAAAAAATGGAGGGCGGCCAGTGGGCATTACAAAGTGCAGACAACTACCCTGCGCAATTTGACAAGATAAAGGATGTTGTCGTCGGCTTGTCCCAGATGAAGATACTGGCCACTAAAACAGATAATCCAAAGCTTTACCCGGAACTGGGTGTTGAAGGGCCTGAAGGCGATAACACAAGCTCATTGTTACTGACACTCAGTGATCAATCTGGCACAACACTGGCATCACTTATCGTCGGCAAACCACGAAAAAATAATAGCGGCAGTAATCGACCCAACCTTTATGTGCGTAAAGCAGATGCCAAAAATGCACTCCTGGTCGAAGGTTACCTGCAGCTTAAATCAAACAATAATGATTGGTATGAACGCAACGTTATTCATATCCCTGCTTCGCGCATACAGAATGTAAATATCGTTAAAAGTACTGGAGAACACCTGTTAATCAGTAAACTTGCCGAAGGCGATACCGAATTCAAGGTGATAGAAGGGAATACTGCATCACCTTCAGTGTTGTTGAATAAATTGGGGACTTTCTTTGAAGATATGCATGTTGAAGGTGTTCACGCAGCTGATAATTTCGAGTTTCCTGATGATGCAACGATCACGACATTTAAAACATTTAATGGATTAGTCATCACAGTTAAAAATGTTCTTAGTGACGGCAAAGCCTTTGCACATTTTTCATTCACAACGGCAGCAACATCTGAAAGCCCTGTTAATGAAATAGCAGAGAAAAATTCAGGAACCATCAGTGTCGAAGAAGAAACCCGGCTATGGAATGAATTTATAAGCAACTGGGTCTATGAAATCCCTGAATTCAAATTTGAAACAATGGATATTCATGTTGGTCAAATCCCAAAATAGTTCGATGTCATAATCTGAAGTAAAAAACTGCAAGCATCAAGTGTTCAAGCTATACTGCCCCGCGTGATTATACCCATGCTACCTGGAAATAAACTTGGCAAAATCAAGCGAAAATAATTTAATGACTTTTCAGGATTTAATCTTTCAGTTGCAACATTTCTGGGCTGATCAAGGCTGTATTATTGAACAGCCCTATAGCGTAGAAATGGGGGCAGGAACATTTCATCCATCTACTTTTTTACGTGCCATCGGACCAGAACCATGGCACGCAG
>CAZDFI010000075.1:0-3153 GCA_964504725.1 uncultured Enterobacteriaceae bacterium | reverse complement strand
TCGACCCACTGATGGCCGCTATGGAAAGAATCCCAATCGCCTGCAACATTATTTTCAGTTTCAAGTCCTGTTGAAACCTTCGCCTGATGATATCCAGGCTCTCTATCTTGAATCATTGACCAGTCTCGGCATCGATCCCCTGGTACATGATATTCGTTTTGTCGAAGATAACTGGGAATCACCAACACTCGGGGCCTGGGGACTAGGCTGGGAAGTCTGGCTGGATGGTATGGAGATTAGCCAATTCACTTATTTGCAACAGGTTGGCGGCCTGGATTGTTCTCCTGTTGCAGGTGAAATCACCTATGGTCTGGAACGCCTCGCCATGTATTTACAGAATAAAGATAGCGTCTTTGATTTGTTATGGAGTAAAACGGCAGAAGGAGAAATTTCTTACGGTGACATTTATCATCAAAATGAAGTTGAGATGTCGACCTATAATTTTGAATTGGCTGATACTGAGTCACTGTTTAAATGGTTTGATACGTGCGAATCTGAATGCATGAAATTAATCGAGAAGAATTTACCTCTACCAGCGTATGAAATGGTATTGAAGGCATCGCATTCTTTTAATCTGCTCGATGCCAGGCATGCGATCTCTGTTACTGAAAGACAGCGATTTATTTTACGAATACGGACTTTATCCAAAGCAATTGCACAAACATATTTCGAAGGTCGTGAGGCCCTGGGTTTCCCCCTGGTTAAAATTTAATCGCATTAAGTCATGACAAAACAAACATTATTACTTGAAATCGGTACTGAGGAACTTCCTCCTAAGGCCTTATTAAAACTTGCAACTGCCTTTGCTAATGGCATGCGTGATGGCCTGGAAAAAGCAGAACTTGATTTTGCCGAAGTAAATTATTTTGCGACACCAAGACGCCTGACTATAATGATCACAGGCCTGGACACTGCCCAGGCAGATAAGGAAGTTTTAAAAAGAGGGCCGGCCGTCAAAGCCGCATATAACGACGCTGGAGAACCCACTCCCGCAACCCTGGGTTTTGCAAAATCCTGCGGCGCAGAACTCTCTGAGCTTGAAACCATGGAAACAGATAAAGGCAGCTGGCTGACTTATCTGGCTCAGGAAAAAGGCAAAACTACTGTTGAATTAATCGCTGAAATCGCTGAAACAGCTTTGTCCAGGTTGCCCATCCCTAAAAGAATGCGTTGGGGAACCGGGAGTATTGAATTTGTTCGTCCTGTGCATTGGGTTGTGGCCATGTTCGGCACAGAAACCATCGACTGTTCCATCCTCGGCATTCAAGCTGGAAATCAGACCTTTGGCCACAGGTTTCACCATCCTGATGCCATTCAACTTAAGTCAGCTGAGAGTTACCTGCAACAATTAGAAGAAACAGGCAAAGTCATTGCCGATTTTGATCGACGCAAAACAGTGATCAAAGAGGCCGTCGACAAGGTCGCTAAGGAAGCTGATGGTCAAGCAGTGATCGATAATGATTTACTTAATGAAGTAACTGCATTGGTAGAGTGGCCTGTTGTGATCTCGGGGGTTTTCGATAAGAAGTATCTTGGTTTACCGGATGAAGTTTTAATCGCCACTATGCAAGATCATCAAAAATATTTTCCAGTCGTCGATAAGAAAAATAATTTACTTCCTTACTTTATCACCGTTGCCAATATTGAAAGCAAATCCCCCGATGTCATACGACAAGGAAACCAACGTGTGATCACACCCAGGTTGAGTGATGCAGAGTTTTTTTGGCAACGGGATAATGAAACAACACTCGCTGATCTAAGAACGAAATTAGCTGGTGTTGTTTTCCAGCAAAAATTAGGTAGCCTGTATGACAAATCAGAACGCATCGAATCACTTGCTACCACCATGGCCAATTTGCTTGGGGCCGATATAAAACTTGCTGAACGAGCTGCGGCACTGAGTAAATGTGATTTACTGACAGAGTTGGTTGCTGAGTTACCAGAATTACAAGGTATCATTGGACGTTACTACGCCATCAATAATGGTGAAGATAAAGAAGTGGCTACGGCACTTGATGAACAGTACATGCCACGCTTTGCAGGTGATCAAATTCCGCAAACAAAAACTGGTCAAATCATTTCAATCGCTGACAAGCTGGATACCCTGGTCGGCATCTTTGCCATAGGCAAAGCACCTACAGGTGATAAGGATCCGTTCGCATTAAGACGTGCAGCGTTGGGCGTATTACGTATTATGATAGAGGGCAAGCTTGAATTAGATTTGGACACTTGCCTGGAAGAGGCTGTAGAAAATTATGCGGATCTTGCTAAGGATAAACTTGCCAAAGATGAGCTTGTGTCACAAGTATTCGATTTTATGATGGAACGCCTACGCCGCTATTATGTTGATCAGGATATCTCTGTAGATAACTTTGAAGCAGTATTAATGCGAAAACCGGTACAACCCTACGACTTTCATCGCCGACTTAATGCCGTTGTTCAATTCAGGAAACTGCCGGAAGCAGAAAGCCTGGCAGCGGCCAACAAGCGTATTGGTAATATCCTAAAACAAGCAGATAATCAGGACAACATTCAGTTCAGTGATGGTCTGCTCAAAGAAGATGCAGAACAAAAGCTCGCCGCGGCGCTTAAGGCAATCGTGAAAAAAGTAACTCCGCTATTGGACAATAGCGAATATGAACAGGCTTTAAGTGAACTTGCAGGTCTGAAGAATGATGTTGATACATTTTTTGATGATGTCATGGTGCTGTGTGACGATGTAGCATTAAAAAATAACCGGCTTGCATTATTAAGCCAACTTAGTAACCTGTTCCTTAAAACGGCCGATATATCCAGACTTCAGAACTAGGGCAGGCTTCAAAACCAGAGGAATACAGGGTTGCCATTAATCATTCTTGATCGAGATGGTGTTATCAATTACGACTCGGCTGATTTCATTAAGTCGGCAGATGAATGGATCCCTCTCCCCGGTAGCCTTGAAGCAATATCACGACTTTCCCAAAATGGTTATCGCATCGTTATTGTGAGTAACCAGTCTGGTATTTCTCGCAGAAAACTTAACATCGATGATCTCAATGCAATTCATCAGAAGATGATGACCCATCTTGCACAGTTTGGTGGGTCGATTGAGGCTATTTTTTTCTGCCCACATGGCCCGAGGCAAGGTTGTGACTGCCGCAAACCAAAACCCGG
>CAZDFI010000074.1:11948-13096 GCA_964504725.1 uncultured Enterobacteriaceae bacterium | reverse complement strand
AACAGGATTATGTCTTTCAGGAATGTTCTGTTCAGTATTATATTTATTCAATACTTAGCGTGGCACTATCAGAAGCACTATCCTCAGCGTCGTCGAAAATATCATCATAACCTTCCAGGGGCGGGTTGCCATCATGGATTAAATTGTTACGCTGTTGAAGATAGGCTTCACGCGTGAAGGTGTATAGTTCAATGGCAGCTTCATCACGGAGATTCGTTGCTTCCAACAAATTTGCCCTTGTATTAATGAGGTTAAGCGCTGAAACCGGGAAAAGTATTGCACTTGAGATATAGAAGAATGGGTTCAAAAGTGTGCTGGTGACCATATCTGGTGAATTACGGACAGTATTCGGGCCATTTAAGGGTATGACCAGGTATGAACCCTGACCGACACCCCAGGTGGCCAGCGTTTGCCCAAAATCTTCATTATGTTTTGCCAGGCCCATTGGTGTTGCTATATCGTTCAATCCTCCTATTCCTAGCGTGGAATTGACAACAAAACGCGTTATACCAGAGAAGCCCTGTCCAAACTTGCCTTGAAGGAGAGAATGCAAGACAACATTCAGATAAGTGAGATTTTCAAAGAAATTTGTAATGCCTGACCTGTAAATTACGGGGGTATATTTTGCATAGGGTTCTGCAATTGGTTTCAGGATATATTCATCCAGAGTTTCATTTAGGTTGAATGAAACCCTGTTAACAGGTTCGAGTGTGTCGTTGTTAGCTTCAGCATCCTTGGTTTGGGTGGATGCACAGCCCGACGCAAGACTAACAAAAAATAGTGCGAGTATGACTGGGGAAAGCCTGCTTTTCCTTGATCTCTTCATTGTGCATGTCTCACTGTGTATGTTATTGCGTTTTCTCAAGTATACGGTTGCGCTTTACTCAAACAAATAATGTTGACATACAATGGTGTTACACACAAATTATTTGTTCTTTCAATTTTCCATATCTACAATCTTTTTTTCAATATTTGCGACAAGGTTCTCATATCCATTTCTTTTAATGACCGTTGAATACTCAGCTCGTTTCAGTGAAAGGTCATTCACTCCATCCGCGATGACACTGATGATGAACCAATTGCCATTATTATTATGCATCAGATAGTCGAGGTGCACAGGACTCTCACCTTTACTCCGGATTTCACTT
>CAZDFI010000074.1:11537-11938 GCA_964504725.1 uncultured Enterobacteriaceae bacterium | reverse complement strand
GTGATTGTGGATTCCAGTTTCAAATAGCGTTCGGCAAAATTCATTGTATCTGCCGCTTGCATCACTTCCAGTAAATTCGTATGCAAATGTTCAACAATTTTAATGGCCGCATTATGTGATTCTTCGGTCGTTTCTTCCGCCAATTCCTCGGCCAGCGCAAACTGGCTAAATGTTAGCAGTGTGATGGAAGCGAGCAATCGCATTAATAGAACTGATAAAGGTGTAAATTTGTTCTGATCTACGGGTGAAACCATAAAATAATTCCCTGCGGTTGAGCCATGTGGCATTTAGTACACAAGTATGACCTTGATATTAATGTCAGGTTTCATCTAGTGCAATGTATTAAGGGATATATTGTCTTTGTTTCCATGAAGAACCTGAACCAGAAATATGACGTAATG
>CAZDFI010000074.1:9240-11527 GCA_964504725.1 uncultured Enterobacteriaceae bacterium | reverse complement strand
TCAGTAAATAGAGAACACCGATGAAGGGCAGGGCAAGACCCCAGCCAGGGTGTCTGCCATAGAATTTCAATATTGGTAGATAGGTCACGGTCATAATGGACACTGTTAGCAGTGCAATCACCTTCATTGTTAAACCCGGAAGGAACAAGCTGATCAGTGGAAATACAAAGACAATTAACATAGTCAAGGTGCACACCAGTAATGAGATTGGAGAATAATGCAGTTGTGTGTATGCAGTTCTCGCAACCATATCCCATATTGTCTGTAATGAATCATATCGGCGATGACTCTGTGCAGAAAGGGTTAAGCCAATCCAGATCCTTCCTCCGTTGGTTTTAATTTTCTGTGCCAACGTACAGTCATCGATTAAACTATCTCTCAATGCATTGAATCCACCAATTTGCTCAAGCATGTCTCTACGCAGCAAAATACACCCTCCTGCCGCCGCGGCAACGTACCTTGATAATAGTTTGTCTGATGGGGAATTGGATAACTGGAAAGGATAAAGTAGTTTGAAGAAATAAATAAAAGCCGGCATGAGAAAAATTTCCCAAAAGCTATACATTCTCAAAAAAGCCATGAGCGAAATCAGATCCAGTTGCTCAGAGTTTAACTTCTGAAACAGACATGTGATGGTTCCTGGAGCAAGTGTGATATCAGCATCCAGTAACAGAATATAGTCCGTATCGACGTGCTTTCTTCCTTGTTCAAGTGCCCATAATTTCCCGCTCCACCCCTCAGGTAATGGTTTGTCTTTTATAACATTGAAGTTTTTAAGCCCTGTCTGGAGTGCTATATCTGAAGTGTTATCGTTTGATTGATCATTGATCAGAACGATTTTCAGTGATTCATCCTGTGACTTAAAAGACATTAGTGTTTCAGCAGATGACCTCTGCTTCGTTTCTGGCAGGGATCAATACGGTGATCTGGGAGAGATCCGGCATATGGGGTTTATTTGACTCAGCATCGAAAGTAGCTGCATCGAGAAATTCACGCGTACTCCACGGTCTCCACGGCAAACATAAGACCAGGGTCCATATCACCAGGCCAGGTGCAACCAACAGGCTATATTCCATTATTTATTCGGCTACAGACCTCCTAGGCGACTTGTTTCTCAGAGCTACAAGAAGCAGTAGGTTGTTGATGAATGATATGTTCAGCAACAACTGCAGGTTGATCTTCGTACATGATGGGAAGTTCTGGCGCCATGGGTCCATCAGTTTCGGGGCCCTGCATCGCAACTTTCAGTGCTTTCAAGGGGTGCTTGAATGTATCGTTAATCGCAGATGCTTCAAAACCACAATGCACCATGCAGTTAGCACATTTAGGGTTACGCCCTTTACCGTAATTATCCCAGACAGTTTCTTCCAACATGCCTTTGAATGATGTGGCATAGCCTTCATCCACCAGGAGATAACAGGGTTTTTGCCAACCAAAGACATTACGCGTCGGATTCCCCCAGGGGGTACATTGATAACTTTGATTACCTGCAAGGAAATCGAGATAAAGTGATGACTGGTTAAAACGCCATTTTTTGTTTTTCCCAAGCTTGAATAAATCGCGGAAAAGCTGTTTGCTTTCCTGATTTTTCAAAAATGCTTCCTGGTTTGGCGCATGTTGATAGCTGTATCCGGGTGAAATGGTGACACCTTCAACACCCAGTTCCATCGCCATGTCCATAAATTCTGCAATTTCATCTGAGGTCTCTCCCTGAAACAGCGTGCAATTGATGGTGACACGAAAACCATTAGAGCGGGCTTGCTTGATGACCTCGATGCACTTTTTATATACACCCTCAAGACAAACGGAATTGTCATGCCTCATTTCGTTGCCATCAAGATGGATCGAAAATGTCAGATAAGGTGATGGAGAATAATCCGCTATACGTTTTTTCAGGAGTAGCGCATTGGTACACAAATACACAAATTTCTTTTTATCGATATAGCCGGCAACAATTTTTGCCATTTCTTTGTGAATCAGTGGCTCACCACCGGCAATTGAGACGATTGGTGCACCGCAGTCATCAATGGCCTCCATACACTCATCGTAGCTGAGTCTTTTATCCAGAATCTCTTCGGGGTAATCGATTTTGCCACAACCCGCACAGGCCAGATTGCATCGAAAGAGTGGTTCGAGCATCAATACCAGCGGATAGCGCTCTACACGACGCAGTTTCTGTCCAATAATGTATTTTGCAATTCGATACTGTTGTATGAGTGGAACGGCCATTAATTGACTCCGATTTTATTGTTCTTTCAGCCAGCACGTCATTCTGCCTTAATTTGCC
>CAZDFI010000074.1:7404-9230 GCA_964504725.1 uncultured Enterobacteriaceae bacterium | reverse complement strand
TATAAAATGAAGGTCTTAAATGGGGCACTTAACTGTTTCAATCTGAAAAACAGTACCTCGCCTAATACAATTTATTCAAGAATAATGTTCTTGCAAGGTAAATGGGGCGACTCCATAATGGCGGTTTCCGTTAATACGTTTGCAACGAGCCAAGATAATAATTACGAAAAAGGCCAGGAATCAGGCATGACAATCAATACACCATTACTGGATGGCATCAATAGCCCCGCTGATTTGCGTAAATTACCAGAATCAGATCTGGAGGAATTGGCTAAAGAACTGAGAGCATTCTTGCTGCAGTCAGTCAGCCAGAGTGGTGGCCACTTTGCTGCAGGTCTGGGTACAATTGAGCTCACAATAGCACTCCACTACCTCTACAATACCCCTGATGATAATCTGGTGTGGGATGTTGGTCATCAGGCATATCCCCATAAAATTTTGACGGGTAGAAAAGATAAGATGCACACCATTCGTCAATGGGGCGGGTTGTCACCTTTTCCAAAACGAGCAGAAAGTGAACATGATGCCTTCGGCGTAGGCCATTCGAGCACCTCGATTAGTGCGGCACTGGGGATGGCTATTGCTGCCAGGCAAACAGGCAGCAAGAGAAAATCAGTGGCCATCATTGGTGATGGAGGTCTTACTGCCGGCATAGCCTTCGAGGCAATGAACCATGCAGGAGATGTGGGCACCGATCTGCTGGTTATTCTGAATGACAATAACATGGCAATTTCGCCAAATGTGGGTGCACTATCAAATCGATTTGCCCAGATTATTTCAGGAAAGCTCTATAAAACGGTTAAAGACGGGAGCAAAAAAGTCCTGTCAAAAGTTCCTAATGCGCTGGATATCGCTCGTTATGCAGAAGAGCATGTCAAAGGATTATTAACACCAGGTATTTTATTCGAGGAGTTCGGCTTTAACTACATAGGTCCGATTGATGGACATGACCTCCCAATTCTGATTTCAACTCTGAAAAACGTTCGTGAATTAAAAGGACCACAATTTCTTCACATCATTACCAAAAAAGGCAAGGGTTATGCACCGGCGGAAGCCGAACCGATTAAATATCATGGCGTGTCTGCATTTGACCCTGTGAAAGGTATTGTCCCCTCTGGGAAACCATCATCGCCTACCTATAGTAAGATTTTTGGTGACTGGATTTGCGATATAAGCGAAATTGATGAACGTGTGATTGCGATAACCCCAGCCATGCGTGAAGGCTCCGGTCTGGTTGAATTCGAACAAAGGTTTCCTGATCGCTATTTTGATGTAGGTATCGCAGAACAGCATAGTGTGACCGTGGCCGCAGGCATGGCCTGTGATGGTTTGAAACCTGTTGTTGCTATCTATTCCACATTCTTGCAACGCGCCTATGACCAGTTGATCCACGATGTTATGGTGCAAAATTTACCAGTGTTGTTTGCTATTGATCGTGCGGGCTGTGTCGGTGCTGATGGTCCAACCCATAACGGTTGTTTTGATATTTCATTTATGCGTTGCCTGCCTAACATGGTCATTATGGTGCCTGCAGATGAAAATGAATGCCGGCAGATGCTCTATACTGGCATTCAAGTTGATGGTCCAGCCTCGGTAAGATATCCAAGAGGCGGTGGTCCAGGGGTCGAGGTAGAAAAAGAAATGACGGCATTGCCCATTGGTAAGGCTGAAATACGGTCTCAGGGCAAGCGGATTGCGATCCTCGCTTTTGGTGTGGTGCTTGAGTTTGCACAAGCGGCTGCTGATGAATTTGGCGCAACTGTTGTCAATATGCGCTTCGTCAAGCCTATCGATGAAGAACTGATTCTAGATATGGCTGCGACCCA
>CAZDFI010000074.1:0-7394 GCA_964504725.1 uncultured Enterobacteriaceae bacterium | reverse complement strand
CCATGATTTGATAGTCACAGTTGAAGAAAATGTGGTTCAAGGTGGTGCAGGTGAAGCAGTGAATCAGGTTTTGGTTGAGAATGGTGTAGTGCAAGCAATTGTAAATTATGGCCTGCCAGATCGGCTAATCCAGCATGGCTCCAGAGATGACATGCTGGATGATGTTGGTATGAATAAGGAAGGCCTGATGCAATTTATTCGGCATCATCTGGGTGAGCATGAGCAGACTGCCAAGATTAAAAGCGTTTAGATGATACTTCCCATTAAAGTTACAAATCTTTCCAACTCCTGATCAGATATTTCACCCATACATGAAATTCTGAAAAGTGATTGAGACAGATCACCCTGACCAGCATAGATAACAAATCCATTTTTCTTGAGTTCATCGTGTAATGTTTCGTAGCTAATACCGTCTGGTAGATGGAAGGCATTGAGGACACAGGAACTAAATTCTGCCTGTATCAAGGCATTGATTCCCAGTTTACTTAAACCTTCCCTGACAATATTCAGTCTATTCCAATAGTTTTGTTGGCGTTTTTTCTGACCGCCTTGATCCTGTAACTCTTTTAAAGCCTCAGAAAGCGCATAGAAGGTTTGTACCGATTGCGTGAAAGGAGTGCCATTTGCATCCTGATTTTTCAAATAGCTGGAGAGATCAAGATACAGTGTTCTTTGCGGTGTCGCTTGCATCTCATCCAGTGCATTTCTGTTGCAAATTACAAACGAGGTGCCCGGTACTGCATGTAAACATTTATTGGCTGTGGCAGCACAAGCAGCAATATTCCAATCATCAAATTCAATATCTTCCGCACCAAAACTACTGACGCCATCTAATAAAATTGGCAAATTATATTTAGCACAGACTTTCGCGATACCTGCCAGATCGTTAAGCCGCCCGGTTGTGGTTTCATGGTGTACCACTGCAACATGACTGAGTTCTTCGTGGTATCGCAGTTCATCCTCAAGTAATTTAAGATCGATTGCATCGCCCCAATCGTGGTGCAAGGTCATGTGATTAATCTGATGAATTTCTGCAATTCTGGTTAGCCTTTCTCCATAGACACCATTTTCAATAATAAATACCTTACCGTGATCAGGTACCAGGCTGGTCATCATGGCCTCCATTGCGGCGGTACCTGAGCCGGTCATCAGAATTGCGGCCCATTTGTCCTCGGGCAGTGGGTAGACGTCTAACAAATTATGGCGAATAGAGTTTTGTAATTCAGCAAATTCTGCTTCTCGATGACATAGATCAGGACGTAGCATGGCATTGCGAACACGTTTGCTGAGAACAACAGGACCTGGATTCAATAATATTTCTGACATAATATTTATTTACATGGATGTAATGTATGTCGCGGGTGCATGGATGCACAAGAGCGACTATTTAAACTTCGTGCCGATATGTTGCATCAGTCTTTGTAAGACCTCAACCGGTGTGACATCTGGACGAGGCAGGTTTTTAATTGTCCCTGCCGAAATCTTAAGGTGTCCAAACTTTGCGCCCTGATTATTTTTGCAATTAAATAATTGGTCAATCAGTTTAATGTCATTGCCCTGATAAGTCACAGCATAACCACAGGCGGCAGCTATATCCGCAAATTTAACATTGTTTGCGACGGTGGCCTGAGCACCAGTAGAATCATGCACTTCATTATCCAAAACGACATGAATGAGATTTTTACCACCATAACTGCCTAAAGTTGCGAAATTGCCCATTCTCATCAATGCCGCCCCATCACCTTCAACCACCACTACCTGTAAATCAGGACGTGCCAGTGCCAGACCCAGACCCAGTGAAGAAGCACAGCCCATAGAGCCAACCATATAGAGGTGATTCTTGCGATCATTAATGGCAAATAACTCTCGACCCGTAAATCCTGTGGTTGCGATGACAACAGAATTTTCAACAGGGGAGTGTTCAATGATTTTTTTCAGTGCTTCGTTTCTGGTAATTAAAGGTACAGTATTTTGATTGAATGTTTGTTTCTCTGTATCAAGCTTTTTAGTTGAAATGAGGCGGTCATTTTTTAGTTCGTGCTTTGCAACGATCCCTTTTTGCATGATGAAGCCGTAAGGTCTTTGTTCTTTTTCCATAAATTCACAGGCACGCTTTAATGCCGGGGCAATGTCTTCTTTTTCCATTGGAAATGTTTCCCATGGAATGCGCATGGCATCGAACATCTCGCCGGTGATTTGTCCCATTAATTCATGTTGGGGCTCGTCTGTTATTCCTGGTGCACCACGATGAGTGGTGATAATTATCATGGGAATACGGAACACGTAACTTAGGGAGGTGATGGGGCTAACCGCGTTACCCAGTCCTGAGTTCTGCATCATAGCGATAGAACGTTCTCCACCCATCGCTGCACCGGCAGCCGTAGCGATGGCATCACCTTCATTTGAAGATGACACGTAATTTAAAGACTCATCATTGATAACGTAGTTTATGAAAGGGGTGAGAAAAGAGCAGGGGACGCCCGTATAGCGTTGGAAACCTAAGTCTCGTGCGGCCTCAATAAAATCTTCTGCCTGTATCACTTTAGATACCTAAGGAAACTCTGATAAAGTAACTTAACCGTCATGCTGGTGAATACCAGTATCCAGTAAACAATTGTTTTGACTAGATTCTGGCCTACGCCAGAATGACGACTATATGATTTTTGCAACTTGTTCAGACCTTCTCTAATAATATGTTTGGTTTTATAGCTTGGTGAAATCACCAGCACGATCGATATCTGCCAATGCATTGATATCAATCCAGTGACCGTTGATGTAATGGACTTTGACAGGGTGATTCTGCTGAATCACCTGGTTCAGGAGGTCGGCGAGAGACATTTGCCGATAGTTCTCGTGTGTTTTTAATTCATCAATGGCTTCTTCTATCCATTGCCTGCCCTGACATCGTACACGCAACATTCCAATCCATCGGCCGCTTGGGATATCTGGTGAGGATTTTTTCTCTTCAGAAACATGATTTAGAAAAACATCCCGTTTGAATATGGCCCGTTCTTCTTCTTCTGAGCAGTAAGCGTAGTCTGGTGAACCACTGTAATTTTCATTTTCGACCGTGGAATCAATGACGGCAACAATCTCACCATCACTTTCAAGCAAATCCCTGAGGATGTAACTACGAAAGAGTAAATCACCATAGGTGATGATCATGTCCTCATGAAATTCACTGGCGACCTCGGCGAGTGAAACCAGCTCGCCCGTCGTCGCATAATCCTTATTGATATGCAAATCTAAGCCACTGGTATCAATAGAATCGGGTTTGTAGCCTGCAACCAAAGTGACTTGATTGATGTTCTGATTCTTAAATTCGTCGAGTAAGTGGCGTAAAACGGTTTTACCGCCGACTGAAAGCATCACTTTAGGTTTATCCTCAGTGAGTTCACCAAGCGCATGGCCGTGACTCGCTGCCAGCACGATGGCTCTGGTTTCCGAGCCTTTAGGCCGTAAATAACGTTCCTGAGCCTCGCTGAGTTCGGCTGCGCCCTGCAGAGAAAATAATTTATTTACAGGCGCAATATTATCTTCAACATCGATTACTGATTCATTTGCATAAATATCGGCACTGATTTTTTCCATAGAAGCGACTGCTGCACGGACCATGTGATTTGCCCAGATGACCAAACTGATATTTGCGTTTCTGAAGATCTCTGTCGGCGTGCTGTAATAGATCGTTGGAACAATCACCAGAGGGGATCGATTACCCCACTCATGAGCGAATTCAAGAACTTCATTCGCTTGTGACAGTTTGCTATGGATCAGTATCCCATCTGCACCTGCCTTGTGATAGGCCTCGGCACGCCTTAGTGCTTCCTTAATCCCCCAGCCGGCGATGAGCGCTTCAACCCTGGCAACAATGCAAAAATCTGCATTATCTTGACTGTCTTTGCCAGCTTTGATCTTGCCACAAAATTCATTGACATCGGCCAGTGGTTGGCGTTCCCCATCGATAAAACTGTTTGTCTTTGGGAATAGTTTATCTTCTATGCAGACACCGGCAATCTCTCTCTGTTCAAGCTTCTTGACCAGTCGGCGCATGTTATTGAAATTACCATAGCCGGTATCACCATCGAGCAAAATTGGAATTTCTGTTGCATCGGACATGAACTCCAGCATGTCAATGATCTGGGTCCAGCTTATTTCGTTACTGTCACGCACGCCGAATTGTGCAGACATCGCAAGTCCACTGCCCCAAATACCTTTGAATCCTGCCTGTTCGACAATTTGAGCGGAAATACCATTGTGTGCCTCCATAATGAATTCAAGTTCACTCGATTCGAGTAAGGCACGGAGTTTTGCGCTTTTGGTTAATGAAGTATTATTGGTCATTTATACACTCTAGTTAGTTGATTTTGGTAAGTCTGTAAGTTTTGGAAGTATAATATTTTTTGCCTTGACGACATCTTCTGGGAAGTCTATTTCCAACCAGGGCAAACCAGTAATATCCTCGAATGAATATTGTTCAGGATCTGCCAGCAACAAGTCTCGTATAACTTCTTCATAGGGGGCATCATCTTCTCCTCTATTGATATATTCACTTGCCTTCAGGTTTAGTAATTCTCCGGTTTGAGACGTGAATTTAAAAATGCCGACGGATTCTCCCTGAAGATTAAAAGCAAGGTTTTCATCGATCTTTTTTCTGAATTCGATCAATTGATTATTATAGACACATAATTTAACGGGTTCCTCACCTGGCTCAAAATCTTGATCCAGTAGGAAAATATTACCTTTATCTGAGTTGATCAGTCTTCCAATAATCATGTGATCATAGAGTACATCTGCGTCCATCAAAATAAAATCCTGATCGCTATTTAAAATGTTCAGTCCTGCTAACAGACTTAAAATACTGCCTTTGCTGAAATCGGGATTAAAACAAATATCAACCTGATTTTCACCAATATCAGTAAGCGCTGACTTAATCATATCCGATTCAAAACCCGTCACGATAACGACGTCATCTACGTCATAGTAATGAAGAATTTCGAGATGTCTTTGTAACAGGGTTTTGCCATCAAATTCCAGCAAGCATTTCGGTTTGTTTTCTGAGTGGGTTCTCAGACGCTGACCTGTTCCAGCTGCAAGGATAATCGTTTTCATCTTAACGGTAGCTATCAATTTTATTATTCTGCGAAAAAAAACGAATGGTACTTGATGATGCTGCTCCAAGTATAGTGGGTGCTATCATGTCCATTGCCTTTACAGTATTATTCGAGAAGATAATTCGAGGATAATTTGATTTTATTCAGATAATTTGAAGATGGCGACTGATATACCGAATAAACTGGGGAAGTACCAAATAATCAAGGAATTAGGTCGAGGTAGCATTGGGGTGGTTTACGAGGGCCATGACCCTTTTACTGATCATCGCGTTGCCCTCAAAGTAGCCAATAAACATTCATTCAGAAACAAGAAGTCTGCTGAACACTATAAAAAGTCGTTCTTTAATGAGGCCCATACAGCGGGGAAATTAAAACATCCAAATATTATTGAGATTCTGGATGCTGGTGCTGAAGAAGATGTTTGTTATATCGTCATGGAATTGGTCGAAAATGGAAATACTCTAAAATCATATTGCAAACCTGAAAATCTTTTACCCTATGAGCAGGTTGTTGAAATCATATTCAAGTGTGCAAAGGCACTGGATTATGCACACCGAATCGGTGTTATTCATCGGGATGTGAAGCCCGGTAATATTCTTCTCACAAAAGAATTGGATGTTAAATTTTGTGATTTCAGCATCGCGCAGCTAATGACCGAAGAAGCTGAGACGACCATGCCAACTGGCTTTGTTGGTTCCCCTCGGTATATGTCCCCTGAGCAGGCACAAGAAGATATGATTACAAACCAAACGGATTTGTTTTCATTGGGTATCGTTATGTACGAATTACTCACCGGGAAACACCCTTTTGCTGCAGATGGTTTCTCACGTTTAATTTACAAAATTACCAATGAACCCCCACCGCCCTTGAAAACTTACCGTAAAGACGTACCAGAGATATTAGAGAAAATTATCCATCACGTTCTACAAAAGAATCCGGAAAAGCGTTACAAAATGGGTTTGAATATGGCTGCAGATTTGAGTTTGTCATTTGATTATCTTGATGAGCCACAGGAAGATCTTGTTGAAAAAGAGAGGTTTTTACAAGTTCAGGAGCTGGATTTTTTCCAGGGCTTCTCAGAAGCTGAAATCTGGGAAATCATTCGATCTTGTGTATGGCAAGAATATGAAGCTGGACAAGAAGTTATTGTACAGGGAGATATGGATGATGCATTTTATGTGGTCGTTGAAGGAGGCGTTGATATTTATCGAGATACCAATCGCATTGGTGGTATCAAATCGGGTGATTGCTTTGGGGAAATGGGCTATTTATCTAAAATCAAACGCACAGCAACGATTCAAGCAAGAGATTCTGTCCGCCTTCTGAAAATAAACAGTACAGTAATAGACCAATTATCAGTGGGTTGCCAACTGCATTTCAATAAGGTGTTTTTAAGAACACTAGTAAAAAGACTTTCTTTAACAACTGCAAAAACTTCAAAGAAAAACTAGCCTGTCTGCCTGAGTTTTTTAATTAGAGTCCTTGTTTTTACTGAGATAACGAGATATTAGTCTGTTTGTCGACGAATCATGATCAGGTTTATTTGTATTGTCATCAAGCTCTTCTGAAATTTGTTTTGAATGACTTTTTCCCAATTCGACACCCCACTGATCAAATGGGTTGATGTTCCATAGTTGGCCTTGCGCAAAGCATCTATGTTCATACAGGCATAATAGTGAGCCAAGGGTAGTCGGAGATAGTTCATCAAGAAGAATGGTTGTACTTGGATGATTGCCAGGAATATTTTTGTATGGGAATTCAGTATTCGCAGTATTGCCATTCATTAACGCCTCGCTTTGAGCAAGACAATTCGCAACCAGCTCCTGTTGATGCCTCTTGTTTTCTAAAGAGCTTTTGAGACTGACAATAAAATCAACAGGAATCATATGTGTTCCCTGATGTAAACACTGAAAATACGCATGTTGGGCATTTGAGCCAATGCCGCCCCATACGATTGGAGCGGTGTTATATTCAATTTTGTTGTCATCGGCATCAATCTGTTTGCCATTGCTTTCCATGATTAGTTGGCCAATGTATGCGGGCAACAGACTCAGTGAATGGTCATAGGGAAATATTGCGAGTGTCTCTGAATGAAGAAAATTGGTATACCAAATGTCAATCAATGCGAGGATGACAGGCAGGTTCTTTTCTAATGGCTGCTCACAAAAGTGTTGATCTAAGGTGTACGCACCGCGGAGAAAATCATGAAAATGTTCCATGCCAATCCTGATAGCGATAGGTAAGCCTATGGCTGACCAGAGTGAATAACGCCCACCCACCCAT
>CAZDFI010000073.1:7889-13112 GCA_964504725.1 uncultured Enterobacteriaceae bacterium | reverse complement strand
CCAACGATGGTGGCATCATCACCATGCAGGATAACGCTGTGGGCGACAGGCTGACCGTGACGGGCGATTATCAGGGTGCTGGCAGCGGTGTTTTAATGATCGACACTGAACTAGGGGGCGATAACTCGCCCACCGATAAATTGATTATTAATGGCGATAGTAGCGGCAGCACCCTCGTCGATGTCAACAATGTGGGCGGTACCGGTGCCCAGACCGACAAAGGGATCCAGGTGATCGATATCGCTGGCAGTTCTAATGGTGCCTTTGCACTACTGGATATCGATCTGAATGGCGATTATGTCACGGTGGATGGCGAGCAAGCGGTGGTCGGCGGGGCCTATGGCTACACGCTGGAGCAGCATGCGAACGGAGACTTTTATTTAGAATCCGCGATACTTAATCCAACAACTGGTGGTACAACTGCTGGTGGTACAACAACCTCACGCTATCACCCCGCCGTGCCGGTTTATGAGGCCTTTTCGCAGACATTGGCCGCGCTGAATCATTTCTCTACCCTGCAACACCGCGTAGGTAACCGCCAATGGGTGGGAGAGACGGAAACGGCCACTGCCGAAACAGGCGGCTGGCTGCGGTTCACCGGAGCGCATGCCGAAATAGAGCCGACAGCATCAACCACCAGTGATGGCTTGGAAATGGATAGCTTCAAGTTACAGTTGGGGGTTGACGGGAAACTTCATGAAAATGACCGGGGCAAGTTCATCGTCGGACTCAGCGGGCATTACCTGGAGGCTGATGCAGACACAGAATCCAGTAGCTTTGGCGATGGAGACATCGACGTTGAGGGCTATGGTGTAGGCCTGTCCGCCACCTGGTATGGCAACAATGCCGTCTATGTGGATGGACAACTGCAAACCACCTGGTATGACAGTGATTTGTCCTCCGACCTCCTGGGCACCCTGGCCGAAGGGCAAGATGGCAGGGGATATGCGGCCTCAGTAGAGATGGGTAAGCGAATGCAAACCAGCGGTGACTGGGCCATCACGCCACAGGCGCAACTGGTGTATGCCACCGTCGATATCGACAGCTTCACAGGGCCCAATGCCGAGCGCGTATCCCTGGACGATGCCGAAAGACTGAATGCACGACTCGGGATCGCCATAGATCATGAGCAATCCTGGCAGGCTGGAGATAATACGACCAGCCGCAGGCATCTATATGCCATCGCCAATATTAATCATGAGTTCATAGAAGACACCACCATCAACGTATCGGGCACAGAATTGACCAGCGAAATCGATGACTGGCGTGCAGACATAGGATTTGGCGGCACATATCAGTGGGCGGACGGCAAGTATTCTATGTATGGTGAAGTCAGTGTCGGCACCGGACTTGAGAACTTTGCCGAGAGTTACGAAGCAAGTGGCACAATTGGCTTAAATTTAAGGTTCTAGGCTTAGGCTTAGGCTGACCGTCATGCCGGACGTGTTCCGGCATCCAGTAAAAAAAGTGTCCGCGAAGCGGACTCGTTCAATTGACTGGACCTCGGTACCCCCTTGAGGGGTGTTCTGGCTTTTGCCAGAATGACGGTGAGGGAATGTAGCTAACGTTTCTCCCCGGAACCAGGTCTTAAGTAAGTGCCATTCGGGACAGATCGCTCGGTAATTACTGGAGAAAATGTATTCCAGGGGCTCTGTTTAGTATCCCCTTGAGGGGTGCATGATTTATAAAATTGCCTTTAAAGCCGAATCCAGAGACTCAAATTGAAAATGAAATTTTTGTTCCGTTAATCTTTCAGGAATCACTTTTTGCCCGCCTAACAGAAGTTGAGACATTTCACCAAGCAGCAGTTTTAATACTATCGCTGGGACGGGAAATATCGCTGGGCGCTTGAGATTCTTTGCCAGACACAGGCTGAACTCTGCATTAGTGACGGGTTCTGGTGCGGTCGCATTGAAATTTCCCTCTAGGTCTGAGGATGTGAGCAGTAGTTCGATGATGGCGATTAGATCATCTTTGTGGATCCAGGACATCCATTGTTTGCCATCACCCAATCGGCCTCCTAGCCCAAGCTTAAAGGGCAATAGCATGCGCTTTACAAAACCACCATCATTACCTATTACCAATCCGGTGCGTAGAATACAGAGGCGCACAGCATGTTCTCTGACTGGTTCTGCGGCGGCCTCCCATTGTTTACACAGTTGCTGTGCAAAATCATCAGGGTTGTCTGTGGTTTCATCCAGTTCAGACTCGCTATTGCTACCATAATAGCCTACCGCTGAGCCGCTGATCATGACAGATGGTTTTTGCCTGGCTCTAGCGACATAGGCGATGAGTTGTTCGGTGATGCTGATGCGGCTATCTAATAATTTTTGTTTCCTTTTTTTTGTCCAGAATCTATCTGCGATACCTTCACCAGAGAGGTTGATGATTGCATTGATTTTTTCTTCTGAAGATAGGTCTTCTAGATTCGATATGGCGGTGACTGTTTCGCCACATAACTTTGTGACCTGTTCTGGCCTTCGGCTTAGTACGATTAACTCATGTCCTGGATCGAGTAGTCGATGACACAGTGTTCTCCCTATAAAACCTGTACCGCCTGTGATTAATATTTTCACAATAGTGCTATTGTTATACGAATGGGGCTATTTGAGTAGTTAAATATCAATCAACATTGTTCTATTATTATTACTAATGATCGCGCATCGATTCACCTTAAAATTACTGTTTCTATTGATTGCCTGCGGAGGTTTTAACGACGTGCAGGCTGAAAGGAGAGCAATAATGAGCCTAACGATTACTTCACCCGCATTTAGTCATGATGGCAGTATTCCTGCTGTTTATACCTGTGACGGCGAGGATATTTCGCCGCAACTCAACTGGTCAGACATTCCCGGCAATGCTAAAAGTCTTGTCCTGATTGTTGATGATCCGGATGCCCCGGATCCCGCTGCGCCCAAGATGACCTGGGTACATTGGGTGCTATATAATATCCCCGCAAACGCTGCAGGGCTTGTAGGAGGTATCATTGAGAGCGAGTTACCGAAAGGGACTTTGCAAGGGCTAAATGACTGGAAAGGTACCGGTTACGGCGGCCCCTGCCCGCCGATTGGCCGTCATCGTTATTTCCATAAACTCTATGCACTGGATACATTACTGCCTGATCTTGGTCAACCCGGCAAGACCGAGGTCGAGCAGGCGATGGAGGACCATATCATTGAACAGGCCGTGCTGATGGGTACATATCGACATTAGTTGATAAAAGAGGGACACTTCTGTTTTCTACCGTAAAAATAATATATAGAGATTTAAACATTGAGTGAAAAACCATTACAAGTCGGAGAGATAGGTATTTTACAACACCTTAATCGCCTGGCATTGAATGGTCTGATTGCCGAAGTCACAGGTGAACTTAAACGACGGATGCTTTATAGCATTACAGATCCCGCAGACTCTGAAATTTGTCAGGCATATAAAGTATGCGTTCCCGGCTACCCTTCCGCGAATAACAGAATTCAATGGTGTGTGAAGCAACACCAGTTGCGACGTATTGCTGAACCGGATGATATGCAACAAAAGAAATCCGCTAGTCTGGCAGTGTAAAGGGCTCAGTCCCATTTTAACATTTACATCCATATAACATTCGGAGTACACCCCATGGGGAATTCACTTTTCGATCAGCTAAAGAAAACCGGTCTGGTTGATAAAACCAGGGCGCAAAAGGTCAAGCGTGATCAATATAAAAATAAAAAGCAGAAAACAAAAAAGGGTTCTGTCGAACAGGTGGACGAAGTTAAGATATTGGTAGATAAAACTCAGGCCGAAAAGGTCGAGCGCGACCGTCAGATTAATAAGCAAAAAGAAGAAGTGGCGAAACGCAAGGCAATCGCCGCGCAGATTATTCAGTTGATCGAAACTAACCGTGTTAAAGAGCGTGATGGTGAGATTGTTTACAATTTCACGGATGCCAATGTGGTTAAACGACTCTTCGTTTCAGAGAAAATACACAAACATCTTACGTCTGGTCACCTGTCTATCGTTAAACTGGGTGGGGGATACGAGTTGGTGCCAAAGCCAGTCGCGGAGAAAATCAAACAACGCGATGCGCAGTGCATCATTATTAATGATCATAGCACCGGGGATAGTCTTGATCATGGCCAGGACACGGATGATCCTTACGCCGACTATAAGATCCCGGATGATTTGATTTGGTAATAAGGTCACCTTAGTTAAAGAAACAGGAAATATAATATGACCAGGGCCGATACTGTCATCGTACTGGATTTTGAGACTACCGGTCTTTCTCCTGATTATGGCGATCGTGCCATTGAAATAGGCGCGGTACGTATTGAGAATGGAGAGGTAACAGAGCGCTTTCAGTCTTTAATGAACCCCGGTCGACGTATTAATCGTTTTATTGAGGATTATACGGGCATTACGAATGGCATGTTGAAAGACGCCCCGCCTTGTAAGGATGTGATGCATGAATTCGCTGACTTTATTAATGGATATAATCTGGTTGCGCATAATGCATCATTTGATAAGCGTTTTCTGGAGGCAGAGTTAGGTAAAATATCCAAAAGTTACTCTGGTCAATTCGCATGTTCAATGTTGATGTCCCGAAGAATTTATCAAGATGCCCCGAACCATAAGTTAGGTACGCTAATTAAATACGCGAATATCCCTGCTGATGGTGTTTTTCACCGAGCCTTATATGATTCTGAAATGACGACTAAATTATGGCTGGCGATGCTTGACAATATTAGCGAGCGGTACGATATAGAATCAATACCATTTATATTGACCCAAAAATTAACAAAGACACCTAAACATGATGTTCATCAATTTCTGCAGTGTAACTATTAGATAATAGGATCAGGTTGGCACGGCATCATGCCCACTTGAAATATTTGATCTGGGTCAATAGTTCGACAGTTACCGCAAGCCTTGTTTAAGCGTTAATTGCTATAATTCAAACCGTGAAGATCACTTTGTTCAACTTAAGGAGTCATGAGTAATGAGAATCGGTTTGGTCAAGGAAATCAAGGACAAAGAAAACAGGGTTGCACTTACTCCTACAGGAGCCAGCCAGCTTGTTGCTGAGGGACACCATGTATCGGTTGAAGAGAATGCCGGGGTCGGTTCCGGTTTTTCCAATGACGAATATTTGTCCACTGGTGTGGAAATTGTATCAACGATCGCAGCCTGGGATAACGATTTAGTCATCAAAATCAAGGAGCCACTGGAGCAGGAATATCAATATCT
>CAZDFI010000073.1:7490-7879 GCA_964504725.1 uncultured Enterobacteriaceae bacterium | reverse complement strand
CCTTATAAAGGCGAAGACCAGTGCGATCGCCTATGAAACAGTAGAAGATGATCAGGGACGATTACCTTTATTAGCACCGATGAGTGCGGTTGCCGGAAATGTTGCGGCGAATGTTGGTAGTTATTACCTGGCTAAATTCAATGGTGGCAAAGGTGTGCAACTGGGTAGTGTGATGGGTGAACGACATGGAAAGGTCATGGTTATCGGTAATGGTATCGTTGGACAACATGCTGCACATACCCTGGAGAGTATGGGGGCGGAGGTTTTGGTCTTTGGTCGAAAGCGATCCAGTTTCGAAGCCATGCAATATGCCTCTCCGGAATCTATGACATTCGTTGAATCGACACCGGATAATATCAGCGAGCATATCAGAGATACTGATCTGCTTG
>CAZDFI010000073.1:0-7480 GCA_964504725.1 uncultured Enterobacteriaceae bacterium | reverse complement strand
GCACCACATGTGGTCAGCGATGCGATGGTCAAGTCCATGCAGCCTGGTTCGGTAATTGTTGATGTGAGTATTGATCAAGGCGGCTGTATAGAGACCTCAAGGCCAACATCCCACTCCAACCCGGTTTATGTCACGCATGATGTTATTCATTATTGTGTGACCAATATGCCCGGGGCCTATCCGCGAACCTCGACAATAGCCTTAACCAGTAAAACAATGCCGTATATCAGCAAATTGGCTCAATCCGGCATACAGACATTAAGACAGGATATTGGTTTTGCCAAAGGACTAAATACCCATATGGGAATGATTACCTGTCAGCCCGTGGCTATAGCACTGGCTTATGAAACCTTGTATAAATCACTAAATGCAATTATATAAGAGAGAGTAAGAGAAAGACGATGACTGAATTAAGCAAAGAAAAATTACAGGAACTTAAACAGATCTATAATAATTGCGACAAAGACGATAATGACAGGATAGATTGGGATGAATTCTGTTGCATGCTGAATAAGCTCCTGGGTGAAAAAACGCTGGAAGATAAAACCCTGGCCTTTGATCTGATTGATACCAATCATAATGGCTCGATCTCTTTTGATGAATTTTGTGAATGGTGGGGAAAACAATAAGAAAAGAATCATGAGTGAAAGCAAAGAAGAATTAATAAACAAAAAGCCAGAAATCGAAGAGTGTCTGGGTAACAAAAATATATATATTTCAGGCAAGCTGAAAGACATTGTCCATAAACAACATCTCGATCTGAGAGAACTATTTTTACGACATCAGGAATTCTTGCTGCAAGGCCAGTTCGACGAAGCATTAACGAGTTTGAATCACTATGATGTCTGTCATCAGGTACATGCACGACTGGAAGAATGCTATCTGTTTCCGGAATTCGTAAAGATTGAAAGAAAAAGTAGATGGGATGTCAGCTTGTATGAAAAGGAACATGAAAAAATTGAAAGATTATTAGAAAATATTTCTAATGACTTACAGTGGTTGAGCGAACAACAGATCAATGATTCTCAGTTACGCAGAAATATCATTGCTTTACTGGATATGGAAAAAACTTTTAAAGGACTGACAGAACATCACGAGGAACGGGAAGAAGATGCCCTTTTGAAAGAACTGGATGAACAACTAGATCAGGCGCTTATCAATAAACTTGGTTCAGATATTAAAACTACCTGGATGGAAGCGATAGCCTCAATTACTGAACAGGGTTAGTCATTTTTTCGGGGGCACTTATGGCAAAACAAAACAGATAGTCAGAACTCAAGACTTGAATTACTGCCACAGGCAGACCTTCCACTAATACTGCAGTTACTCCAGGCAATGTCATACAATTGCCGTTATTTTATTGTTCAGACAGTCTTCCAATTTTGAATATTTTTCTTCAAATTCATTCCAGATTGCCTGTTTATTAGACTTTTCCTCTATTTGCTTATATTCATTGTCTATGGCAATTTTATCATCATCAGATAATCCCTCTTCTGCCATTGGATATAGGACATTATTTTCTTTGAAAATGTGTTGATTAAGGAGTTGAGAATAAGCAGAGATATTTTCACACAGAATCTTTAGATTATTATTTTCCAATGCATCTTTCATATTCTGTACATACATTCTTCCTTGCTCATGCTCGGACAGCATGACGGGTAATGGATTACAATGAGATAAAACACCGGGGGCCTGTAAATATTTAAATAATATATCTTCCTCTTTTGCATGATGATAGCTATCTGTGAATATCTGGATGAAGCTGATAAAGTCTTGCGCTTTTTCCAGTAGAAGATATTCGTCCTTGTTTGTTTGACAGAATTCGGCATATCTTTCCATCAGATCGAGATACTTTAGAATCAATTGATGTTCGTTCATTAATTCGTGTGTTACTTGCATTTTATAAGATCTCTATTTAGATTCAATTAGATAGAGATTTTCGGTCAACCGGTTCAAACAAATCCTTGATCTAGATCATTTATTATTAGATTGGTGTCTTTTTTGATTTGGTTTTTTATTATTTACGTAGATATATCAACACAAGAGGCCTGTTCATATCGTGTTGCTGTTGTAAGCATAAAAAAACACTATGCAGGACATGCCAACCGAAATCGATCGCCAATGGGGAAAACGGATTGTCATGGATGATGAAGTTGTAAAACGTGTTGATGCAATTTGGGATCAGTTCTGGGATTGATAATTTAATATATATCCAAACTATCTGGAAATGTTCTGTTCAATACCCGCTTGACGGGTGCAGGTTTCAGCAAGACGAGAAGGGAAATATGGGAAGTCAGTAGATCCGAAATTAAAGCTCGTCCTATTTATTAGCGATATTATTTTTTATATCCTGGGCAATACACATTGAATAAATTACTGGTAAAATTCAATAATTGCCAGGGCGGGTTCAGTTGGCGGAAGATAATTGGAGAGAAGTGTCAGGTGTGATTAGACGCTATAATCACACCTGAACAAAATGAAAAAGGGGAATGACGATGGCTGAAGGAAAGAAAAAAAACCAGTAAAAAAACGACAAGTAGCAGAAAGAAAACTACAGTAAGAAAGAAAACCGCTGCAAAGAAAAAGACCACCACCAGCAAAAAAAACATCTTCGACAAATCGTAAGGCTGCTGCGACAAGCAGACATGCCTTGACAGACAGGCTGAAACAGGATTTGAAAGCCACGAAGGAAGCATTAAATGTCGCCAGGACTGCCGCCAGGGAAGAATTAAAGCTTGTCAGAGTCGCAGCCAAAGATGAGATTGCAGTTTTAAAGGATCAACTGGTAGCAGCCCTGAAACGGGAAAAAGAACTTGTCAAAATTAGTGAAAAAAAGACCAGGAAGATGCTTGCAGCGGGAGAACGCTGGGAGAAAAAACAACTCGCCAAGATCAAAAAAGCCGCTGCCAAGATTCGCAAAAGATAGTGCGCATGGAACCAATAACTTTTACACTAGCTCAAGAATTGACAAAAATGCCTGAACATGAGGAGAATAATGGGGGAGATACCCCATGTAACATTCAAATATGGAACTTACAATTTTCGTAAAAAGCAGTAGTCAGCCTGGACCTCGCTCGGTATTCGTCGTGCTAGGTGATTCCGGTTTATCCTTTGTTTGTGATTGTCCGGCTGGAGAAAGGGGCAGACTCTGTAAACATAAAAAGGCAATGGCGTCGGCTGATGACAGTATGCTCTATGATGAAAATCAAAGAGAAAACTTTAAGCAAGTCATGGATTGGGTTGCTCAGTCTGGTTATCCAGATTTAATGAAAGAATTAAGAGAAGCAGAAAACGAGCTGGAGTCAGTAAAGGAAAAAGCAAGAGATATTAAAGAGAAAATTACTCGTGTAATGAACGAAGGGTTAATGTAAAAGTTAGACAGGCGATAAGATATCAAGTCGTGGCCTGACCCTAACTTATATTCTTATATATCAATATCTTTTTCAGGGTTTGCTTTCGGTTTTGAATTAGCGAGTCTTGCAGTAATTGCATGGTGGTCTCTTCTTTTAGTTTTCCATAACTCGTACCGAGTAGTGGCATAGCCAGTGTTTTAACCTTGTATTTATCACATTGCATCAGAATGTTTTGCAATGCTTCTGCAATCCATGATTCCTCGCAAATGGGTGTGTGTTCGACATCATAAACAATAGCAACAAGTCGTTTTGGTATAGATTGTTTAACGATAACATTGCCCGGTATTTCATGTATCTGGTGTTCCATCTTTTTTACCAGGGCCGGAAAACTTTCAATGGTATCCATGATGACAGGTGATTTTCCCAGTATCAGATTGGTATCCTGTTCTTCAACAACGACATCGACCTGTAACAAGGCAGGATCAGTTTCAGTAAACCGTATAATGGTGCTGCCGGCGATGTAATCCAGTTGTGTAAATATCCTGTCGCGAATTACCATTGTTTTAGTTCGCTTTTAATCACAGTAATGATGGTATCGATATTCAGTTCCTGATCGGTATCGATAGTGACACAAAATTGTTTTTCATCGTCATTCAGAGCTTCCAGTGTTTCCAATTGGTGTGCCAGCACGTGTAAATTTGCCTCGGACGCATTATCACCTTTTACATGACGTTGCTGGATACGTTTTTTTAATTGCTCTTCACTGGCATGGCAATGCAGGATCACGAAGGGCACATTGCAGGCATAACCCAGTTCGATGAAATCACGCCGGTAAGAGGCCTGTAGAAATGTCGCATCAACAATCACAGAATAACCGGCATTTAGGAGATCGACAGACAATTCACTTAATCTGTTATAAGTGCGTTGTGTGTTTTCAAGCGAATATAATCCGCCACCGATCGGGGATCCGGTTTTTGCATCGGCAGCCAGACTATGCAAACTTTTTCGTTCCAGATCGGATCGGATCCGGATCGCTCCCCATCGTTCCAGTAATAATTGGCTTACGGTCGTCTTGCCGGAGCCAGACACACCATAGGTCATGAACAATACGGGTTGTTGTTGCTTCGTATAGGCACATGCTATATCAATATAACGCCGGTAATCAGACCGTGACTGTTCGTCATAATGTTCCTGGCCGAGGCGGGTGCAGGCCACCTTGGCTCGAACCATGGCACGATAGACGAGATAAAAACGTAATACATTCAGTCCTGCATAATCCCTGGTGTGTTCCAGGTAGGCATTTAATAAACGATGCGATAATTCCGAACAGCCATGTTCATCCAGATCCATGATCAGGAAGGCGAGGTCATTGATCACATCGATCCAGCGTAGATCTTCTGAAAATTCAATACAGTCGAAGATCACGGGTTCATTGTTAATAAGAACAATATTACCGAGATGCATATCGCCATGACATTCACGTATAAACCCTTGTGCCTTGCGCGCATCAAAGACGTGCTTGAGTTTTTCTAATTCGACCTCCGACAATCGCGCAAGTGACTCCAGTCGTTCACTGTAGTGATGATCATTTTGCAAACGTGTCTTGATCTGGGAAAAATTCTCTGCAACGGGATGCCAGACATATCCTAATGACCCCGCGTCTTTTTTTTCATCGGCCACCTCGGCCTCGTCATGAAATGCAGCAATAGTGGTGGCCAGCTTGTCGATCAGTGCTGGCGTCAAACCCTCTTTGACAATCAACTTGTCCAGTTCCAGGCTTCGGTCGAATTGCACTATCTTAACCGCATATTCCAGTACCGTACCCTTGCCATTAATCATTGGTGATTGTTCATCCCCAGTGATCGTGATCACATCCAGATAAAGTTCTGCAGCATGCCGTCGATTCAGGCGTAATTCCTCCTCACAATATCGTTTTCGCTTGTTCAGGGTGCTGAAATCCAGGAAACCAAGATCGACAGGCTTCTTGAACTTGTAGGCGTACGGACCAGTGAGCAGGATGTAGGAGATATGTGTCTCAACGATCTCAAACTGGGACACGGGATGATCAAAATCAGCGCTGGCCTCAAGTGACTGGATCAACGCAAGCAGCTTGTCATTTGTATACCGGTCTGACATAGATTCACTATATGATTGAATTAGACAGAAATAAAGGTGACAGGTTTATTCGTTAAATATAACCAAAAAGAGTTGTATGATTTACGATCTTCTTTTTGGATTTTATGACTATCTAGTGACAACAATGCTTCAGAAAATCCTCTCCGATCAGGACAAACATATTACTGTTCTTACTGGTGCGGGAATCTCGGCAGAAAGCGGGATACCCACTTTTCGTGGTCCTGAGGGTTACTGGACTGTCGGCTCAACAGTGTATCACCCTCAGGAAATGGCAACCTATGCAATGTTCACTGAACATCCTGATGAAGTATGGAAATGGTACTTATATCGATTGAGCGTCTGTGGTGATGCAAAACCAAATAAAGGACACCTGGCACTGGTAGAAATGGAACAACGCCTTCAGAACAGGTTTACACTCATTACCCAGAATGTCGATAATTTGCATCTCCGTGCTGGAAACACTCCAGAGAGGACATATCAGATACACGGTAATGTATTTTTCATGCGCTGTGTAAATGAATGTAAAGAAAATATCTATCCTCTACCACTGGAAATATTACCTCGTGATAAAGATCAGAATCTGTCGAATGGTGATAAAAAAAGATTAACCTGTCCTGATTGTGGTGCGGGGACTCGACCGCATGTTTTATGGTTCGATGAAACTTATAATGAACACCATTTTAAATTTGACAGCGCGATGGCTGTCGCTGCGAATACTGATATTCTGATTATCGCAGGTACATCCGGTGCCACCAGCTTGCCAAATTATATAGCGAACATCGTGTATCACAATAATAGAGCAATCATTGACATTAATATCGAGCGAAATCCTTTTACTGAACTGGCCATCAACAGTGTGAACGGCGATTTTTTAAACATGACATGCTCAGAGGGGCTTACAAAATTACTGATGATTATGAAAAAGTGAGCCTAATTATTGATTTGTATTAAAAATCAAAATAATAGTAGGGCAAGTCTCACCACTGAAATTTAACGTTGATGGCCATTGTCGGCCAGTTATTGCCAATGATCAGCAAGCTTACTGGAAAACCCGTGATATCCAGCAGTTAAATATTAATGTTCGTATTTAAATGAAAGGGCAACTCTGCTGCGGTATGCAATTATCTTTCCTTCTTCAATTTTCATATCGAGCTTGGTTATTTCTGCAATGCGAAGGTTTTTCAGGGACTTACCGGCAGTTTCAACTGCAGTTTTGGCAGCATCCTCCCATGAATTTTCACTCGTCCCGATCAAATCGGTTACTCTGTATATGCTATCACTCATTTTCGCTCTCCCTATTTCTATAATGTGATCTAACTCTCGCTGATTAATTACCACCGCATTTTTAAGTATAGCAGATAGGAAATATCCCTTAGTTACGCCTATTTAGTCTATTCTTAACAGTAATGGTGGATACTAAATCTTATTAGCACTACCGATAACTAAACGGTGCTTTGATGAGTATGAATAAAGGAAGAGATATAACGTTGTTAAAGCTTTTGTATGGGGTTATTCTGGTTTTCGCGGGTTCACTTCTCGTCAGTGCGGAACAGGGGAAACGTACTGCTGTGGTACTTGAGGTCAGTGACGCCATTGGTCCGGCGACGAGTGATTATATCCAACGTGGTCTGAGAAAGGCCGCAGACGAAGGGGCGGTTGTCGTTATTCTGCGCCTGGATACACCCGGCGGTCTGGATACCGCTATGCGCGATATTAATCGCGCCATTATTGCCTCACCGGTTCCGGTAGTCGTGCATGTTTCTCCTTCCGGTGCACGGGCCGCGAGTGCAGGTACGTACATGTTATACGCCTCGCATATCGCAGCCATGTCTCCTGCAACCAGTTTAGGGGCCGCAACACCGGTACAAATTGGTGGTGTACCTGATCTGAAACCGCCTGCGCTACCTAAACAGGATAAGGAGGATGATGAAGCCATTGATGATGGGGAGGATAAAGATTATGAAGAAGGGTCTGCAGAAGAAGAACAAGCA
>CAZDFI010000072.1:9809-13337 GCA_964504725.1 uncultured Enterobacteriaceae bacterium | reverse complement strand
CGACGCAATTCCTTTGCCTTGGGTAAGGTTGTCCTGATTATTTCATGCTGCATCAGTGATACAGCCATATTTCTAAACATAGCCTTACGGTGTGAACTATTGCGGTTTAGCTGTCTTCCACTTTTACGATGTCGCATTGTACATTCTCTCTAATGCTCCAACAGGAGCTGTTTCTCTTGTCTCAGTCAGACTCTGTGGTGGCCAGTTTTCCAGACGCATCCCTAACGAAAGACCCCGGAATGCCAATACATCCTTAATTTCAGTCAGTGATTTTTTGCCCAAATTAGGGGTCTTTAATAATTCAACTTCTGTCCGTTGAATTAAATCACCAATATAATAGATACTTTCTGCTTTCAAACAATTTGCAGAACGCACCGTCAATTCCAGATCATCTACTGGTCGCAGTAATGTTGGATCAATTTCAGGTTCTTTTGCAGCGCTTGCTTCAATGGCCTCTTCCGCTTCCAGATCAACAAACACAGCCAGTTGACTACGAAGGATCCCTGCAGCTTCACGTATAGCATCTTCAGGATCCATAGTGCCGTTTGTAACAATCTCAAGTACCAGCTTGTCAAGATTAGTCCGTTGTTCCACACGCGCACTTTGCACATCGTAGGAAACTCGACGAATTGGGCTAAATGAGGCGTCCAGCTTGAGTTTCCCAATAGCCTGATCTTCGCTATCACCACCGACGACAACCGGCTTGTAACCACGTCCCCTGACAACCTTGATCCGCATACTTAACTCGCCTGCCTTGGTCAGGTTTGCAATGATATGATCAGGGTTGGCTATTTCAACATCATGATCCAAGGTAATATCACTGGCCTTTACTTCACCAGGACCACTCTTTTTCAGGGTCAATACCGCTTCATCCTTGGCATGCATGGTAATTGCCAGTCCCTTAAGGTTCAGGAGAATATCTGTAACATCTTCCTGTACACCCTCAATAGTCGTGTATTCATGTAGAACGTTATCAATTTCAATCTCAGTGACAGCACAACCTGGCATTGAAGAAAGTAATACACGGCGAAGCGCATTACCTAATGTATGGCCAAAGCCCTTATCAAGCGGCTCAATTGTAATCTTGGCGCTGAATTCATCAACTGGATCTACATCAACCAGACGTGGTTTTAATATTTCACTAAATGCTGCAGACATAATATGTTCCTATCTTTTCACTTAACCTGATGGATACTTAATTACTTGGAATAAAGCTCAACTACTAGTTGCTCATTTATTTCCGCTGGTAATTCACTTCTCTCCGGTACCGATTTGAAAGTCCCTTCCATCTTTTTAGGATCAACATCCAGCCACTCCGGAAATGTCAGCTGTTCCGCGATTGTCAGAGAATCCTGAATTCTGACCTGTTTCTTACTCTTTTCACGGACGGCAATAATATCTGAAGCACTCACCTGGAATGAAGGAATGTTAACGTTTTTGCCGTTGACTAATATGGATTTATGGCTAACCAGTTGACGTGCTTCATTTCGTGTTACGCCAAAACCCATTCTATAGACAACGTTATCAAGACGGCATTCCAGAATACTCAAAAGATTTTCACCTGTAGATCCCTTACGTCTTGCTGCTTCTTTATAATAAGAGCGGAATTGTTTTTCCAAAATGCCATAGATACGACGCAGCTTCTGTTTTTCTCTCAACTGCAAGGCATAATCTGACAGCCGTTTCTGGCGTGTGCCTTTGTCACCCGGAATTTTGTCGATCTGACACTTAGAGTCAATCGATCTGGCTCTGCTTTTCAAAAACAGATCAGTACCTTCACGCCTGCTTAATTTACACTTTGGACCTAGATATCGCGCCATAATTTTACTCCATTCGCCTTATACACGACGTTTCTTTGGTGGACGACAACCGTTATGTGGAACGGGCGTCACATCGGTAATGTTTGTAATCTTGAAACCAACAGAATTTAATGCTCTGACTGCAGATTCTCTGCCAGGTCCGGGTCCCTTAATAAATACTTCGAGAGTCTTCATGCCAAATTCAAGTGCCGATTCACCGGCTTTTTGTGACGCAATCTGCGCTGCAAAGGGGGTACTTTTACGAGAACCGCGAAAGCCACTGCCGCCGGCAGTTGCCCATGAGAGTGTGTTACCCTGACGGTCTGTAATCGTTATAATTGTATTGTTAAATGATGCGTGAATGTGGGCATAGCCATCAATCACAGTTCTTTTAACTTTCTTTCGGCTCTTGGAGCTTGGATTTGCCATATTTTCCTAACCTGTCACTGATTATTTCTTAATAAGTTTACGCGGACCCTTACGTGTCCTTGCGTTTGTTCTCGTTCTCTGGCCTCTGAGAGGCAGTCCACGACGATGACGAATACCGCGATAACAACCAAGATCCATCAGTCGCTTAATGTTCATTGAAACATCACGCCTGAGATCGCCTTCCAGTTCATACTTGGTTATTTCCGAACGAATATTGTCGAGTTCGGCTTCAGTCAAATCTCTGACTTTGGTATCTCCCTTCAGACCTGTTGCATTACATATATCGTGAGAACGTGTAAGACCAATGCCATAGACATAGGTCAATGCAATTCTCAAATGCTTGTGATCGGGTATATTTACACCAGCTATACGCGCCATTTATCTATTCTCTCCAGTAATAATTGTCATAACCATGCACATATTCTCTCAACCCTGGCGCTGTTTATGCCGGAGATCAGAACATATAACCCGGACAACACCTTTACGGCGTACAATCTTGCAATTACGACAGATTTTTTTAACGGATGCTCTTACTTTCATTTTAGTTCTCCAACAACCCTTAACCTATACCAATTATCTTTTACTACCGTGCTTCTTCAAGTTGGCTTTCTTTAATAAAGAATCATATTGATGCGTCATCAAATGAGCCTGTATCTGTGACATAAAGTCCATTACCACAACAACGATAATCAGTAATGATGTACCACCAAAATAGAAAGGCACATTAAATTTCACAATCAAAAATTCAGGCAACAAACACACCGAAGTGATATAGACAGCACCCGCTAACGTTAATTTGGTTAATACGTTGTCCAGATAAGCTGCTGTTTGCTCTCCTGGTCTCATCCCCGGGATAAAAGCACCGGACTTCTTCAAATTATCAGCCGTTTCTTTTGGATCGAAAACGATTGCAGTGTAAAAGAAACAGAAAAAGATAATGCCTGCCGCGTACATCACCACATAAATCGGCTGACCAGGGGACATCATTGTCGATATATCCTGCAACCAACGCATCCCCTCGCTCTGACCAAACCAACCAGCGATGGTGGATGGAAAGAGAATCAAACTGGAAGCAAATATCGGTGGAATCACACCTGCCATATTCAACTTCAACGGCAAATGACTGGATTGTCCAGCATATTGCTTGCGCCCAACCTGCTTCTTTGCATAGTTGATGGTTATTCTTCGTTGGCCTCTTTCAACAAACACAACAAAACCTGTCACAACAATGGCTAGTGCGAACAATGCAAATACAGCCAACATATGCAATTCACCTGTTCTGGCCAATTCGACAGTTCCA
>CAZDFI010000072.1:4472-9799 GCA_964504725.1 uncultured Enterobacteriaceae bacterium | reverse complement strand
CGGAGGGTAATCCCGCGACAATACCTGCGAAGATGATCATGGAAATACCATTACCAACGCCACGTTCCGTGATTTGTTCACCCAACCACATCAAGAACAATGTTCCTGTAACCAGTGTTATCACCGTGGTTATTTTGAATCCAATACCTGGATCCATCACTACTGCCAAACCTGCTGCTTGCTGTCCTTCCAGCAAAGTCGCCACGCCAAATGCCTGAAATGTCGCCAGGAACACCGTGCCATAGCGTGTGTACTGCGTGATCTTGCGTCTACCTGCCTCACCCTCTTTTTTCAGCTGTTTTAACTTTGGTTCTATCACGGTTAATAACTGCATAATAATAGAGGAAGAAATATACGGCATAATACCCAGAGCAATCACTGACAACCTTTGCAAAGCCCCGCCTGAAAACATGTTAAACATGTCCAGTATGGTTCCACTCTGCTGATCAAACATTATCGCCAGAGCACTCGGATTTATTCCAGGCACAGGAATAAACGAACACACTCTAAATACAAACAATGCGCCCAACAGAAAGAACAGTCGCTGACGCAATTCTTTCAATTTTCCTAACCCGGCCAAACCCCCGGGAATTGCTGGGTTGGATGTTGCCATTTAATCCTCTAAAACTTTCCCGCCAGCAGCTTCAATCGCTGCGCGAGCACCTTTTGTCAACCCTAAGCCTTTCACGGAAACAGCTTTCTCAATCTTTCCTGAGTCGATAATTTTCGCGCGCCTGATATTTTTTGAAATCAGATTTGCTGCTAACAAGGCATCCAGATCAATAACTTCAGCATCAACTTTTGCAAGCTCTTGCAAACGTATCTCTGCTGTCACCGCTGACAAACGGGAACTAAATCCTATCTTTGGAAGACGGCGTTGCAATGGCATCTGTCCACCTTCAAAACCTACTTTATGGTAGCCACCTTTTCTTGACTTCTGACCTTTATGACCGCGGCCACATGTCTTGCCTGAACCACAACCAATACCTCGACCAACACGTTTTGCGGCTGGTTTTGATCCCGCTTGTGGCTTTAATGTATTCAGTCGCATTTTATGCTTCCTCAACGGTGAGTAAATAATTCACCTTGTTTACCATGCCACGATTTTCCGGTGTATCTTCAACCGTAACGGTGTGTCCAATTCGACGCAGGCCCAGACCCTGCACACAAGCTTTGTGTGAAGCCAGTCGCTTATTAGTGCTACGCTTTAACGTAACATTTATTTGCTTTTTCTTTGCCATATCTAATCCAGTATGTCTTCAACTGATTTTCCGCGTTTTGCAGCGATCATTTCAGGTGATGCAATTGATCTCAGTGCATTTACAGTGGCATTAACAACATTGATTGGATTTGTTGAACCAATCGATTTGGCGAGGACATTATGTACGCCCGCAACTTCAAAAACCGCACGCATAGAGCCACCAGCAATGATCCCGGTACCTTCTGAAGCAGGTTGCATGTAGACCTTTGCTGCGCCATGTGTTCCCGTAATTGCATAATGCAGCGTGCCCTCGTTTAAGGAGACCGGTGCCATGCTTTTACGCGCATTTTCCATCGCTTTTTGAATGGCAATAGGTACTTCTTTAGCTTTGCCTCGACCAAAACCAACCTTACCATTACCATCACCAACAACAGTAAGTGCTGTAAAACCAAATTGTCTACCGCCTTTGACCACCTTGGCGACGCGATTAACGTGGACCAGCTTTTCCAGCAGATCTTCGTTTCCTGTGATTGAATCAGTAACTGCCATTTATAAAACCTCTAGAATTCCAAACCTTGTTCGCGTGCGGCATCAGCCAACGCCTTGATACGTCCATGATATTTAAATCCAGAACGATCAAAAGCCACCTGGGTCACACCGGCTTTTTTTGCACGTTCGCCTAATTTCTTACCGACAATAATGGCAGCATCAACATTACCGCTGTACTTGACTTCACTCCTGATGTCCTTATCCAGAGTCGAAGCACTAACCAGCACTTCAGAACCATTGGCTGCGATAACCTGTGCGTAAAGATGTTTTGGCGTCCTGTGAATACAAAGACGACTGATACCTTTCACTCTAATACGAGCTCTGGTACGTGTTGCTCGTCTTATTCTTGCTTGTTTTTTACTTTTCATTGCCTAACTCTATTTAAAATGCTCTATTTTGTCTTACGCTGTTCTATTTAAGTCTTGTTGTTACGTTTTCTTGGCTTCTTTACGGACAACATGCTCATCCGAGTAACGAACGCCTTTACCCTTATAAGGCTCTGGTGGACGATATGCTCTTATATCGGCGGCCACCTGGCCAACCTGTTGCTTATCGATTCCTTTAATGACAATTTCTGTCTGACTTGGTGTTTCAATAGTAATTCCTTCAGGAATTTCAAACTTCACAGGGTGTGAAAACCCCAGGGTTAAATCCAAAACCTTCCCCTGTACCTGTGCACGATAACCGACGCCGATGATCGTTAATTTACGCTCGTAACCAACAGTGACACCAGTGACAATGTTTTGCAGCAATGCACGTGTTGTTCCCACCAATGCGTTGGCTGATTTTGAATCATCATTCTTCACCATTTTTAACTGGCTACCATCTTGCGACACACTAACCAGAGGATGCAGATTATGTTGCATTTGTCCTTTACTACCTTTAATCGTGACAATATTTCCAGCAAGACTGAATTCAACACCAGAAGGTAATTCGACAGGATTATTTGCTATTCGAGACATCGTTCTAACCTATTAAGAAACAACACATAATACTTCGCCACCAACACCCTGTGCACGGGCACTTTTATCTGTCATCACCCCTTTTGATGTGGAGATAATGGCGACACCCAAACCACCAATAACTTTTGGCAATTCATTTTTAGATCGATACCTTCTAACACTTGGCCGACTGAATCGATTCAGCATTTCAATCACTGGCTTGCCTTCAAAATATTTTAATTCAATGGTAAGCGTCTTCATGACGTCACCTTCTACTGAATATTCTGAAATATAGCCTTCCTCTTGAAGAATTTTTGCCACAGCAACTTTTAACCTGGAAGAAGGCATACTCACTGTTGCCTTTGATCTGGCCAGACTATTTCTGATTCTTGTCAACATATCGGATAATGGATCTTGCATACTCATAATCTTTCCCCTACCAACTAGCCTTAACCAGACCTGGAACATCGCCTCGCATCGCTGCTTCACGTAGCTTATTTCGAGATAGTCCAAATTTACGGTAATAACCATGTGGACGGCCGGTCAAATTGCATCGATTGCGTTGTCTCACTGGACTAGAATCACGTGGCAACATATTTAATTTTTCCCTTGCTGCTTTCCGCTCTTCGTCACTGAGAGACATATTTATAATCTGAGCCTTTAACTCTTCGCGCTTAGCTGCAAATTTCTTGACCAGCCTGGTACGCTTGAGCTCACGATTAATCATTGAAACCTTTGCCATATTGACCTCAAATATTATTTACGTAATGGAAAATTGAACGCCGTTAGTAATGCCCGGCCTTCATCATCTGTATTCGCGGTTGTTGTAATAGTGATATCCATGCCACGAAGTGTATCTATCTTGTCGTAATCAATTTCAGGAAAAATAATTTGTTCTTTAACCCCAAGACTGTAATTACCACGTCCATCAAACGATTTCGCACTAAAACCACGAAAATCTCTAATTCTCGGGATCGAAATTGAAATAAGTCGATCCAGAAATTCGTACATACGTTCTCTACGCAATGTCACCTTGCAACCTACAGGCCAACCTTCACGTACTTTAAAATTCGCGACTGATTTTCTGGCAAGATTTACAACAGGTTTTTGGCCTGCAATCTTCTCCATATCACTGACCGCATGTTCGATAATTTTTTTATCAGCGATAGCTTCACCCAGCCCCATATTCAGTGTCACTTTTGTGATACGAGGAACTTGCATGACTGATTTATAACCAAACTGCTCAGTCAGTTGCTTAATTACATTTTCCTTATAAAATTCTTCTAGTCTTACCATTTTACTTCCGCCTTCATACATCCACGACTTCGTCATTTGATTTGAAAAAGCGCACTTTTTGTCCGTCTTCCAACATTTTTATACCGACGCGATCAGCCTTTTGTGAGACTGAATTCCAAATTGCAACATTCGAAATATGTAATGGCATTTCTTTTTCTACAATACCACCAGGTTTCCCCTGCATTGGATTACCTTTGGTATGGCGTTTCACCATATTAATATTCTCGACGATTATCTTTTCCAGATCTTGTTGCACTTTCAATACAACCCCACGTTTGCCCTTGTCCTTACCGGCCAAAACGACGACTTCATCACCTTTTCTAAACTTACGCATCTCTTATAAAACCTCAGGTGCTAACGACACAATCTTCATAAATTCTGCACCCCTTAATTCACGTGTCACAGGACCAAAAATTCGAGTACCAATCGGTTGACGCTGGTTATCCAGTAAAACAACAGCATTGCCATCAAATCTGATCAGTGAACCATCAGAGCGACGAACACCTTTACGGGTTCTTACAACAACCGCATCATAGAGTTCACCTTTCTTTACCTTACCGCGTGGAATAGCTTCTTTAACTGTCACTTTAATGACATCACCTATACCGGCGTAGCGTCGCTTGGATCCACCAAGGACCTTAACGCACATCACCCGCTTTGCACCGCTATTGTCTGCGGCATCAAGCATGGTCTGCATTTGTATCATCTACGCTACTCCTCTACTTTCTATATTTCTTGAGTCTTGGAGACTACTTTTTGCAACTTCCAGGACTTATTTTTTGAGAGTGGTCTTGATGCCTCAATAACAACTACATCACCTTCATTACACTCGTTATTTTCGTCATGAGCCATGAACTTTGTAGAACGCATAATGTACTTTTCATACAAAGGATGTTTTACCTTTCTTGATACCAGCACAGAGATGGTTTTATCCATTCTGTTACTCACCACTTCGCCAGTGACTGTCTTGGCTCTTTTTTGTGTTTCACTCATTAATTATTACCTGCTGCCATTTCAGCTATGACTGTTTTCACTCGTGCAATAGTGCGACGTACGCGTTTCATTTCACTCGGTTTACTCAACTGTCCAGAACCTTTTTGCATACGCAGATTAAACTGCTCACGCAGTAACTCTAATATCAAAGCATCCAGTTCTTCGGGTTTCTTCTGTCTTAATTCCACAGTATCCATTACATTATTGCTCTACTAATAAATGTTGTTTTTACAGGTAACTTGGCTGAAGCTAATTTGAAAGCCTCTCTTGCCAGATCTTCTGGCACACCTTCAAGTTCATAGAGCATCCTGCCGGGTTGAATCTGCGCAACCCAGTATTCAACATTT
>CAZDFI010000072.1:0-4462 GCA_964504725.1 uncultured Enterobacteriaceae bacterium | reverse complement strand
CCCTTGCCCTGACGCACTTCCAGAGGTTTCTTGGTAATCGGTTTATCCGGAAACACCCTGATCCAGAGTTTCCCACCACGTTTAATCTTACGAGTAATGGTTCTTCGCGCGGCCTCGATCTGACGAGCCGTCATACGTCCACGGGTAGTTGCCTTTAAGCCATACTCACCGAAGCTCACTTTATTACTTACAGTGGCCATGCCTCGATTGCGACCTTTGTTCTGTTTTCTGAATTTAGTTCTTTTTGGTTGTAGCACTTATCTATACCTGTCAGCTTTTAGAAACTTCTTCACTGGCTTCAGCTTCTGCTTTGTTTTTGTTGCCATAATCAAAAATTTCACCTTTAAATATCCAGACCTTAATACCAATGATGCCATACGTCGTCATTGCTTCTGCAACCCCGTAATCAATATCTGCTCTCAATGTGTGTAGAGGCACACGACCTTCCCTGTACCATTCTGTGCGGGCAATTTCTGCGCCATTCAATCTTCCAGCAAGATTTATTTTGATACCTTCAGCACCTAACCTCATGGTATTGGTCACTGCACGTTTCATAGCACGCCTGTACATAATTCGACGTTCTAATTGAGATGCAACATTTTGCGCAACCAATGTAGCATCCAGTTCAGGCTTGCGGATTTCTTCAACACTCACCTGAACCGGTACACCCATCATTTTCGAGAGTGTGATACGCAAACGATCAATGTCCTCGCCTTTTTTACCAATCACGATCCCTGGGCGTGCAGTGTGAATAATAACTCTTGCATTATTAGCTGGACGTTCAATCTGAATACGACTGACTGATGCACTTTCCAGTTTCTTGTGCAAGTATTCACGTACTTTTAAGTCTGTATGCAAAAACTTGGGGTAGTCCCTGGAGTCGGCATACCATGTCGATGTCCAGTCTTTAACAATTCCCAGGCGTATGCCTGTTGGATGTACTTTTTGACCCATTACAATCTTATCCTTCTGTCTCTGAGACCGTCACTTTTAAGTGGCTGGTTCGTTTTATAATTCTGTCAGCCCGGCCTCGTGCCCTGGGACGTAACCGTTTCATTGTTGGGCCTGCATCAACAAGAATCTCTGATATCTTTAGCTCATCAATATCAGCACCATCATTATGCTCTGCATTTGCGATTGCAGACTCGAGTACTTTCTTTATTATGGCTGCTGCTTTTTTATTACTGAATGTAAGTACGTCTATTGCTTTTTCCACTGGCAAGCCCCTGATCTGATCTGCTACCAGGCGCATCTTTTGTGGAGAAAGTCTTGTGTTTGTAAGTTTCGCTGATGTTGACATCATAGACTCCGATTATCTGGCTTTCCGATCTGCAAGGTGACCTCTGAACGTACGTGTCCCGGCAAATTCACCTAACTTATGACCCACCATATTTTCTGTAACATAAACTGGCATATGATCACGCCCGTTATGTACGGCAATGGTTAAGCCAACCATATTAGGTAATACCATCGACCGGCGAGACCAGGTTTTTATTGGTCGTTTATCATTGGATTCTTTTGCAATATCAATTTTTTTTGCTAAGTGATGATCTACAAATGGACCTTTTTTAATTGAACGTGGCATCTATTCCTTCCGTTATTTCTGACGTTTGCGTACGATAAGATTATTAGAGCGCTTATTTTTACGTGTTTTATACCCTTTAGTTGGTACGCCCCAGGGAGTAACCGGATGACGACCACCTGATGTTCTTCCTTCACCACCACCATGTGGATGGTCAACTGGATTCATAGCAACACCTCGTACTGTTGGTCGTACGCCGCGCCATCGTTTTGCACCTGCTTTACCCAATGACCTAAGTGCATGCTCACCATTACTCACTTCACCAATTGTCGCCCGACACTCGGCCAATACCTTTCTCATTTCACCTGACCGCATTCTTAATGTCGCATGAGTTCCTTCGCGAGCGACTAATTGCGCACTGGCACCAGCACTTCTTGCCATTTGTGCACCTTTACCAGGCTTCATTTCGATGCAATGAACTGTGGTACCTAAAGGAATATTTCGTAATGGCAGGCAATTCCCGTCTTTAATTGGTGCAGATTCACCTGACAAAACCTCATAACCTTCCTGCATTCCTTGTGAGGCAATGATGTAACGACGTTCACCATCTACATACAACAATAAGGCAATGTGAGCTGTTCTATTTGGGTCATATTCAATATGCTCAACTTTGGCAACAATATTGTCCTTATTACGTTTGAAATCCATCACGCGATAGCGCTGTTTCGCACCACCACCACGATGACGGACCGTAATCCGGCCATTGTTGTTGCGTCCTGAATTCTTGCTTTGTTTTTCAAGCAATGGTTCATAAGGTGCACCCTTGTAAAGTTCAGGACTAACGACCTTAACTTGTGCTCGGCGCCCTGCAGAGGTTGGTTTTGGTTTAATTAATGCCATAATCAATCACAGTACTTTAACTATGCTCCCACGAAATCAATATCAAAACCGGGTTTTAGCTTAACGTAAGCTTTCTTCCAATCTGGACGCTTACCCGGTTCACGTTTAAATATTTTCTTTTTACCCTTAACGTTACTCACCTGTACAGACTCGACTTCAACCTTAAAAAGTAACTCAATTGCTTTTTTAATTTCGGGCTTAGATGCACTTTTCAACACTTTAAATACGAATTGATTGTGCTTTTCTGCTACAAGCGTGCTCTTTTCAGTGACGCGCGGCTCCAGCACAATTTTCATTAATTTTTCCTGGTTCAGGCTTTCATGGTTTATTTCTTTTGGGCTCATGCCAGTAATTCCTCTACTTTTGCAAGTGCATCCTTTGTCATTAATATCTTGTTATAACCAATCAATACATAAGGGTTAATCTCTTCTGTATCTACAACATCAACATGGGCAATATTTCTTGTGGATAGAAAAAGATTTTCTGTAACTTCGTCTGTCACTATCAATACATCGCTTAAATCCAGTGACTTTAATCGTGCCACCATATCTTTTGTTTTCGGTGCTTCTACTGAAAACTCATCGATCAAAATTAACCTGTCCTGACGAGCCAGTTCGGCAAGGATGGAACGCATCGCACCACGATACATTTTTTTATTCAGCTTTTGGGAATGATCTTTTGGTCTTGCCGCAAAGGTAACACCACCACCTCTCCATATCGGACTTCGTATAGTTCCTGATCTGGCACGCCCAGTACCTTTTTGTGCCCATGGTTTTCTACCGCCACCACGAGCATCCGAACGCGTTTTTTGCGCCTTGGTGCCCGCCCTTGAACCAGCCATGAATGCAGTCAATGCCTGATGGATAAGTGCTTCGTTATACTCTGATGCAAAAATACTATCTGCAACGGTGATCTTGCCATCCGCTTTTTTATTTGATTGTCTAAGTTTTAATTCCATAACGAACCCTAATAATTGATCTTTCAGGCACGAGCCTTTACTGATGGTTTGATAATTACCTTGCCACCTTTGGCACCTGGCACTGAACCCTTAATTAATAAAAGGTTTCTCTCACTGTCCACTCTTACGATCTCAAGGTTTTGTGTCGTTCTCTTCGCATTACCCATGTGACCAGCCATCTTCTTGCCTTTGAATACTCGACCAGGGGTCTGACATTGGCCAATAGAACCAGGAGCACGATGAGAGATTGAGTTACCGTGTGAATTCCTCTGGTGACTGAAATGATGACGTTTGATAACACCACCATAACCTTTACCGATTGATGTTCCGGAAACGTCAACTTTCTGACCTGCTTCAAACATATCGACTTTAAGTTCACCACCTTCAGGTAATTCTTCTTCACCTGTGATGCGAAATTCAACCAGACCCTCACCCAAGTCAATATTAGCTTTAGCGTAGGCGCCTGCGATTGCCTTGGTTGCTTTACCCGGCTTTTTGCTACCCCAACTAACCTGCACAGCTTGATATCCACCCTTTTCAGGACTGGTGAAACGAGTAACCCGGTTAATGCCGGCCTCGATAACTGTCACGGGTATTGAGTGACCATCTTCTGTAAAGATCCTGGTCATTCCCCGTTTGCGTCCAATAAGTCCAATTGTCATTATCTTGTTACCAATACCTGAAATTTATTAACTAGATTAATTAAGTTTAATTTGCACATCTACGCCAGCGGCGAGATCAAGTTTCATCAATGCATCAACTGTCTTATCAGTTGGATTGACGATATCCATCAGACGCTTGTGTGTGCGAATCTCATATTGATCACGTGCATCTTTATTTACATGTGGTGATATCAAAATCGTAAACCTTTCCTTCTTGGTCGGCAGTGGGATTGGTCCCCTTATCTGCGCACCTGTACGTTTAGCTGTTTCGACGATTTCACGTGTTGATTGATCAATCAAACGATGATCAAATGCTTTTAAACGGATCCGTATGACTTGTTGTTCGGCCATAATAATTACTCAATTACCCTGGCGACGACACCCGCACCCACAGTGCGGCCACCTTCACGAATCGCAAAG
>CAZDFI010000071.1:0-13437 GCA_964504725.1 uncultured Enterobacteriaceae bacterium | reverse complement strand
TCTATTGCCGGTATCGCTGAATTAGTTGAGGAAGCGGTAGGCATCAAAACAACGATTGCAAATCCGTTTGCAAATATGTCTTTGGCATCGAAGGTCCCGACCCAGGCGTTGAGTAATGATGCGCCATCCTTGATGGTGTCATGTGGATTAGCATTAAGGAGTTTTGACTAATGGCCAAAATTAATCTGCTACCGTGGAGAGACGAGCTACGTAAGGAGCTTCAGAAAAAATACTATACCACGGTCGGTGCATTTGTCGTGCTAACACTTTGTGTTTGGGGTGCAGTTCACTTTATCAATACACAGCGTATTGAATATCAACAGACGCGTAATCAGTTTTTGAATGAGCAAATAACACATCTCGATAAGAAGATTAAGGAAATTGAACTTCTCGAGAAGGAAAAGCAAAGATTAAAGGAGCGCATCGAGGCCATCGAACAATTGCAGGGCAACAGACCATTGATTGTACGTCTCTTTGACGAATTGGTGACCAGCTTGCCAGAGGGTGTGAGTGTCGTGTCCGTAAAACAGGCCGGGAAGGCAATTACAATTAGCGGCGTTGCTCAATCAAATGCCAGAGTTTCTTCATTTATGAGGAAACTGGAGGATTCAGACTGGTTAAGTGATCCAAAGCTTGATGTGATTCAGGCAAAAGATGATGAAGGGCAGAGGCTAAGTAATTTCACTATGCGTTTTAATCAGGTAGTACCCAAGGCGCCTGGTGAGGAAGAGGAGGAGGACGCATGACCTTAGATGATCTAAATAATCTTGACCCGCAAAATATAGGTGCTTGGCCACTCCCTGTCAGGATAGTCATCATCTCTGTGGTCTGTATAGCGATTGGTTACGCTAGTTTGCACTACGATATACAGCCACAATTGCAGGCGCTCGAGAAAGTTGAAAAAGAAGAAGTTACCTTGAAAGGAACTTTTGAGGTAAAGCAGAAGAAAGCTGCAAATCTGGCGGCATTGAAAGAACAACTGGCTGAGATGAAGCAGTCTTTTGGAGACATGATCAGACAATTGCCGGATAAAACAGAAGTTGCGGGTCTCATCGTTGATATCTCACAGACTGGTCTTGCCGCAGGGTTAGAGTTCGAGCTATTCAAACCAGGGGCAGAAAAACCAGCCGAGTTTTATTCTGAGTTACCCATATCGATACGTGTCGTAGGTGAATACCATCAATTTGGTGAATTTGTCAGCGGAATAGCGAGATTGCCCAGGATTGTGACGACTCACAACATCAGTATTTCGAGTAGTGCAGGAACCGGTGGGTCGCTGGTGATGAATGCGACAGCTAAAACATACCGCGCACTGGATGAGGAAGAGGAAGAGGAAGAGGGGGATTCGTAAATGACCGTGTTTAGCTTGAGAACCATTTGGATAGCAAGCTTCATTTGTACGCTCCTGAATATAGGCGGATGTGTTTCCAGAGATATTAGTGATCTGGATCAATATGTACAGGAGGTGCTTATGAGGCCGGGTGGCAGAATAGAACCTTTGCCTGAGATTCAACCTTATGAGGCTTATGCCTATCAGTCTGCAGCCAAAGATGCGCGCGATCCGTTCAAACTTTTTTACCAGAAAGAAGAAGAACAGTTGGTAGATGCGCAAGATAGTGGTTTAACAAAGGAAATGGAAGACGAGATAAGGCATCGTAATAAGGAAGAATTAGAGCAATTTGAATTAGATAGTTTGCGCATGGTTGGCCTTATGGAAAGTGAAGATAATCAGTGGGGAATTATCAAAGATCCAGATGGTGTTGTTCACAGGATCAAAGTCGGAAATTATATGGGAAGAAATACTGGTAAGGTATTGAACGTATTTGAAGACAGGATAGAAGTCAGAGAGATTGTCAGGAATAGTCAGGGACGCTGGGAAGAACGTCAGGCAGCAATTGCGCTGGATGAACAAGAATGAATAGAATCAGAGGTGGCATGATGATGACTGCGAATTATAATATCAATGGCAACACTAGGGGTATAAAGGCAATGACCAAGCGACTCAGTCATGTATTAACTATTTTTGGCATAATGGGCGTTTTTGCTGCAACAGGGTTTTCTACGGTAGTGCAGGCCGCCACACTAGAGAACATCAGCTATTCCGTCTTGCCAGGCGAAAGGGTTCAATTAAAGATTGAGCTATCTGAAGCAATGCAAGGTGAGCCATTGAGTTTTACTATCGATAATCCGGCGAGGATTGCATTGGATTTTCCAAATACAAGTCTTGGCACTGGTGCCAGCAAGAACCAGTCGATAGATGTTGGTGTGGCACGCAGCGTCTCTGCAGTCGAGGCTGCTGGCAGAACACGTGTTGTACTAAACCTTGTTAAGTCAGTTCCCTATGAAATTGATGTGCAGGGTAGTTCTGTGACGGTGACACTTGGTGTATCCAGCAGCGTAGCTGAGTCGTCTGGGGGCACATCTTATATTAGCGAGACAGGCTCCAGTATTGAAGGAATAGATTTCAGGAGGGGTGATGATGGTGAAGGAAGAGTCATCATCACGTTGTCTGACCCTTCTATCAGCGTAGATATGAATCGGGAAGGCGGCAAGATAGTGCTCGATTTTATTGGAGCATCGCTTCCTGCAGAGTTGGACAGAAAACTTGATGTTGTTGATTTTGCAACACCAGTCAAGGAAGTAGACACAACGAGCAGTAAGAACGGAACCCGTATGCAGATTTCGACGACTACGCAAGAGTATGATCACCTTGCCTATCAATCAGAGAACACGTTCATTGTTGAAGTGCGACCACTGGACGCGCTGGAGCAAGCGGCCATGAAAGAACAGGTGGGTTTTACAGGAGAACGTCTGTCTCTGAATTTTCAGGATATTGAAGTACGTGCCGTGTTACAGCTTATCGCTGATTTCACCGGCCTGAATATGGTGGCCAGTGATACAGTTGGCGGTAATGTCACTTTGCGCTTGAAGAATGTTCCCTGGGATCAGGCCCTGGATATTATTTTGAAGGCAAAAGGTCTGGGCATGAGACAGATTGACAATGTCATCATGGTGGCTCCAAATGCCGAGATTGCTGCGCGTGAACAACTTGAACTTGAGGCTTCAAAACAGGTTGAAGAGTTGGCGCCTTTACATACCGAGTTTATGCAGGTCAATTATGCCAAGGCAATCGATCTGGCTGAATTGATCAAGGCTGAAGAAAATAATTTGCTCTCTGAACGTGGTAGCGTGACGATTGATGAACGTACCAATACTTTGATTGTCCAGGATGTTGCAAACAGTCTCGAAAGTATCCGACAGATGATATTGAAACTGGACATCCCCGTACGTCAGGTTTTGATCGAGTCACGCATCGTCAATGCTGATGAGAGTTTTGCCAGGGATCTTGGTGTACGATTTGGCTATGCTAAAAATACAAAACAAGCTAATCCAGATATCACAGGTGGTGGACGGCCTATCATAGGTCCTGATAATGATCCGGTAGCTATTTTTACTGGCTCAGAAGCAGGTAATATCGATGGTTCTGGTGGTACGGGAAGAATAGACACAGAAAACCTGCTTGTGGATCTTCCATCTTTAGTCAGCGGCGCGGGGGCATCTCTGGTCATCGGCAAGATTGGTTCTTATCTCTTGCAACTTGAACTCTCCGCAATGATTGCTGAAGGGCGTGGTGAAGACATCGCGTCTCCAAAGGTAATCACGTCAAACCAGCGCAAGGCTACGATATCATCTGGTGTCGAAATTCCATACCAATCAGGTTCTTCAGCAGAGGGTTTTACCACTGAGTTTAAGGAAGCATTGTTATCACTTGATGTAACACCTCAAATTACACCGGATGATCGTGTGCTACTTGATTTAAGTGTTTCCCAGGATTCACCGGGGGTTCCTATCGCAGGTGGTGTACCCATCAATACTCGCAGGGTTACAACGCAGGTAATGGTTAATAATGGTGAGACGGTGGTATTGGGCGGTGTCTATACGCGTACAGAAAGCAAGGCTGTAGACAGGGTGCCGTTCTTTGGAGATTTGCCCTATCTTGGTTTTCTTTTCAAAAGAACGTCGAACAGAGAATCCAAATCAGAACTGCTGATCTTCGTCACACCAAAAATATTGAAGGAAAATCTTCAGATATAAAAATAGTCTGATATCTTCATGACAACAAAAGGATGTGACATTAATGTCACATCCTTTTTTATTTTCTGCTGATAGCTTATCCTTAGGCGAATCATTATTGACTTAATGTTTGTTTATTCAACATTTAGTTAATAACCAGATAAACAGTTTTGGTGAATCATCATTTTGCAATCTAGTTCTAATATATTTCTGATTGGTCCGATGGGAACTGGCAAGTCGACTATAGGGAAAAAGTTGGCGAAAAAAACATCACAAACGTTTCATGATTGTGATCATGAGATCGAAAATCGTACCGGCGCAAGCATCAACCTTATTTTTGAAATTGAAGGTGAGGATGGTTTCCGCAAGCGTGAAGGGCAATTACTGGACGAATTAACATCGAAGTCCAATATAGTGTTGGCAACGGGCGGCGGCGCTGTATTGAATGAGGAAAACAGGACGCGCCTTTCTGAAAGGGGATTTGTGGTCTATCTCAAATCTGACATCGATCATCTGTTAAAGAGGACATCAAGAGACGGTAAAAGACCTCTGCTACAGGATGGTGATCCGAAAACAGTCCTGAAAAAATTACTTGAAGAGCGCGGGCCCTTGTACGAAGAGGTTGCTGATATGGTGGTTGATACGGTTGATCTTTCTATCAATGATATAATCGCGCAGATAATGTCGGCTGATAGAAAAAAACAATAATGAAAAAAATAATCGTAGAACTGGGGAATCGCAGCTATCCAATTTATGCGGGCAATGATCTGCTTAGCAAAACGAATTTGTTGGCTGAAAATATCAGGTCTAAACAATTAATGGTTGTGAGCAATACAACGATTGCACCTTTATATCTGGAAAAGCTCATGCAATCCTTACAAGGGCTGGCACCAGAAGGCCTGGAGATCAATTCAGTTATTCTGCCCGATGGCGAGCAATATAAAACCCTTGATGCCGTGAATGACATTATTACTGCATTGTTAGACAGGCGGTATAGTCGAAATTGTTGTTTGCTGGCACTGGGTGGTGGTGTTGTAGGTGACATTACGGGTTTTGCTGCCGCTTGCTATCAGAGAGGCGTAGACTTTATTCAATTACCCACCACTGTTCTTGCGCAAGTGGACTCATCGGTGGGTGGTAAAACCGGTGTTAATCACGTTGCTGGCAAAAACATGATCGGTGCATTCCATCAGCCCAAAGCTGTGATTGCTGATACCTCCGTTTTAGAGACACTCGATGACAGAGAGGTCAGCGCGGGACTTGCCGAGGTGGTCAAGTATGGCCTCATCAGAGATGCAAAGTTTTTCGATTGGTTAGAAGATAACATTGAAAAACTGGTAAACCGGGATGCCGATGCGCTTGCTTACATTATTGAGCAATCCTGTAACAACAAGGCAGAGGTTGTCGCAGAAGATGAGAGGGAATCTGGTATTCGCGCAATACTGAATCTGGGTCATACATTCGGACACGCTATTGAGACAGGACTTGGCTACGGAAAATGGTTACATGGAGAAGCGATTGCCCTGGGCATGCTCATGGCTGCAGATCTTTCGCATCGCATGGGTTGGGTATCGGAAGACGTCACTGATCGCATAGAAAAAATGCTGGTTAAATTAAACTTGCCTGTCGCACTGCCCGATAATTTAGACCCTGTGAAGATGCGTGAATTAATGTCAGTCGATAAAAAAGCAAAAGACGGTGTGTTGTTTTTGATTCTGCTGAAAGGTATTGGTGAAGCTGTTGTGACAGACGAATTTAATGAAGACTTATTAATGGAAACATTACACCATTTTTCATCAGAAAATGGTTCTCTGGCCGAGAAGAAAAGCTAATCATGATACTGGCGTGCTATGCAGCCAGCGAGGAAAATTCTTTAGGGCGAGAGCATCAGGAATCGGAGCCCTCACACCGCAACCAGTATCAAAGAGATCGTGATCGCGTTGTTCATTCATCGGCATTTCGCAGACTAGAATACAAAACCCAGGTATTTGTGAATCACGTCGGTGATATGTTTCGCACACGATTGACACATTCCATTGAAGTCGCCCAGATAGGTCGCACGATAAGCCGGGCACTACAACTCAACGAAGATTTAACCGAAGCAATTTGTCTGGCACATGATCTTGGTCATACGCCTTTTGGACATGCAGGTCAGGACGAGCTTAATCTTTGTATGAAGGAATTCGGCGGCTTCGAACATAATCTGCAATCCTTGAGAGTAGTTGATGTGCTTGAAGAGAAGTATGCAGAATTTACGGGTCTAAACCTGATGTATGAAACAAGAGAAGGCATACTCAAGCATTGTTCCCGCGCCAAGGCCAAAGAACTTGGTAATATCGGGCAACGATTTCTTGATAAGTTACAGCCTGGACTAGAGGCGCAAGTGGCCGATATCGCCGACCAGATTGCCTACAACAATCACGATGTTGATGATGGATTGCGTGCTGGCCTGATCACCTTCGATCAACTTTCAAGTTGTAAATTGTTTTCAGGAGCACAGACTCTGGTAGAGAAGAAGTGGCCAGATCTATCGAACAAAAGAATGATTCATGAAGTAATTCGACGAATGATTAACACTTTAGTCAGTGATCTTATTGAGACAAGCCAGACAAATATTCAGTCGCTAAATCCGTCAACGATTCATGACGTCAGAAAAGCAGGGAAACCCCTGGTTGGTCTAAGCGAGTCAGTTGCAGCACAAAATACTGAATTGAAGCGATTTCTGAATAAACTTCTTTATAAGCATCCAAAAGTAGAAAAGATGAGTGAAGATGCAAAACAGGTGATTCGGCAATTGTTTGATGGATTTATGTCCACAGCAGAATTATTACCTGGAGAGGTGCAGAAAAGCATCGAAATGCAGGAAGCGGAGCAGGGCAAACCAGGAAAAGCGAGAGTCATTGCCGATTATATTGCAGGGATGACGGACAGATTTGCATTTGCTGAGCTTAAACGCATTAGCCAATAGATAGTGGGTGAGAAGTAAAGACAATCCAGTTCTTGCTACATGTTCCATGGATGGCATGAGCAAACAATCAGCTACAATTACATATATTTATCAATATAATCAAGCAGTTAACTAATAAAACCGCCTAAAGCGGCTATGCTCTAATAGCACCTTATCTCCATGTTGCACCGTGACAAAATGTCGATTCGGCACTATAATCACTGGCCGTTTAAAAAATAGCCAAATCTACCAGGCCTGGTCAAATGGCTTTGGCCGCGGGCCCAGTACATCAATGAATGTACGACTATAATAAAAAATAACAATTAGTATTTTCAACACTACATGGCGAAACACTGCATGCAAAAAGATTACCCACAAGCACACACCCCCCCTACAGAAGGCTTATATGATCCAGCCTATGAGCATGACGCATGTGGCGTTGCCTTCGTGGTAGATATCAAGGGACGCAAATCTCATAAGATTATCGATAATGCATTAACCATTCTTAAAAACCTGTTACATCGCGGTGCTTGTGGTTGTGAAGAAAACACCGGTGATGGTGTTGGTATCCTGATTCAAAAACCACATAAATTTTTCCAGCGTGTCTGTGCAGACATCGGGATTGTGTTACCGGAGTCAGAAAGTTATGGGGCCGGGATGGTTTTTTTGCCGGTCGATCAGACACAATCAAAACGGTGTCAGGAAATATTTAAACAGATTATCGAAGAAGAAGGCCAACAACTATTGGGTTGGCGTGACGTCCCCACTGATGACTCATTATTAGGTCCTACCGCCAGAGCTGGTGAACCGACCTTCAAACAAATCTTTATCGCCAGGAACGACGAACTGGAATCAGCGGCCTTTGATCGCAAGCTTTATGTCATTCGTAAACGCGTTGAATACACCATCTGGAATTCAGGCCTGTCAGAACTGGACATGTTTTATATACCGTCATTGTCATACCGCACCTTTTTATATAAAGGTATGTTGACCGGCACCCAGTTCGAACCAATGTTCCCTGATCTTACTGATGCCGATGTTGAATCATCACTTGCACTGGTCCATCAACGATTTTCCACCAACACCTTCCCTGCCTGGAAACTGGCACATCCTTTCAGATATATTTCCCACAATGGTGAAATCAATACCGTACGTGGAAACGCTAACTGGATGCGCGCACGTGAATCATTATGTGAATCCGAATTATTTGGTGATGATCTGAAGAAATTATTTCCGATTGTGATTGAAGGCGGTAGTGACTCGGCAACCTTTGACAATGTCATGGAGTTCTTACACATGGCGGGTCGTCCATTACCACATGCCGTATTAATGATGATCCCCGAAGCCTGGTCTGGCCATGAAACCATGGATGAAGAACGCAAGGCTTTTTATGAATACCACGCCTGTTTAATGGAACCCTGGGATGGCCCGGCATCTATTGCATTTACCGATGGTGAAGTCATTGGTGCCGTACTGGATCGAAATGGTCTGAGACCCTCACGTTATTATGTGACCAAAGATGACATGGTCATTATGGCATCCGAAGTAGGTGTACTGGAGGTAGCTCCAGAAAACGTAAAGATAAAAGGACGTCTGCATCCGGGTCGTATCTTTTTGGTTGATACCAAACAGGGTCGCATTATAGATGATGCCGAATTAAAGAAACAGTTTGCAACTGAACATCCTTATGGCGAGTGGTTAAAACAAAACCTGATGCCAATCGAAAAGTTAACGGATCCAAAACAGATCCATGGTTCGGATCCGGATACCTTGTTACAACGTCAACAGGCGTTTGGTTATACCCACGAAGATTTAAGAATCCTGATGGCACCTATGGCCGCAGATGGGATAGAACCCAATGGTTCCATGGGGACTGATGCCGCCCTGGCTGTGTTATCAGATCGTTCTCGTTTGTTATACGACTATTTCAAGCAAATGTTTGCACAAGTCACCAATCCGCCACTGGATGGTATTCGAGAAGAACTGGTGACCCAGGTTGCAACCACCATTGGTCCGGAAGGTAATCTGTTAAAACCCGCAGCTGAAAGTTGCCGTCGTATCAAGATTAATTCACCCGTCCTGACCAATGAGGAACTGGCCAGGATCCGCGATGTACACCTGCCGGGCTTTAAAACTAAAACAGTCCCAATCTTATATCCCGTTGCTGAAGGCGGCGCCGGACTCGATAAGGCATTAGAAGAAGTCTGTGCCGAAGTTGATAAGGCAATAGAAGCCGGTTATAGCAATGTCATCCTCTCTGATCGCGGACTCGATCAGGAAAAGACGGCTATCCCGGCCTTGTTAGCGACCGCGGGCGTGCATCATCATTTGATTCGTAACGGCACCCGTACCCGTATTGGACTGGTCCTTGAATCAGGCGAACCACGCGAAGTCCATCACTTCGCGCTACTGATAGGCTACGGCGCAGGCGCAGTGAATCCTTACCTCGCTTTTGAATCTCTTGGCGATTTAATTGGCAAAGGACACCTGCCGCAGATGGAACACCAGCAAGCAGTGAAGAATTTCATCAAGGCAATAAACAAAGGTCTAACCAAGACCATGGCGAAGATGGGTATCTCTACCGTCCAGTCTTATTGTGGTGCCCAGGTGTTTGAAGCGATTGGCCTCAATGAAGCATTCGTTGATAAATACTTTACCTGGACCGCGTCCCGTATCGGCGGTATCGGACTTGATATGGTTGCGGAAGAAATGAACCTGCGTCATCACAATGCCTATCCGGATCGTCCGGTTAAACGACCCGATCTGGAATGGGGCGGTGAATATCAATGGCGGCGTGATGGAGAATATCACCTGTTTAATCCAGATACCGTTTTCAAACTACAACATGCCACCCGTTCGGGACAATACAAAATCTTCAAGGAATACACCTCACTGGTAGATGATCAAAATGAACACCTTGCGACCTTGAGAGGTTTGTTTGACTTCAAGAATGCAAAAGAACCTATCCCATTAGAAGAAGTTGAACCGATTGAAAACATCATGAAACGTTTTGCAACCGGGGCGATGTCCTACGGTTCAATCAGTAAAGAAGCACACGAAACACTGGCGATCGCGATGAACCGAATTGGTGGTAAATCAAATACCGGCGAAGGTGGTGAAGACCCGGATCGATATATACCGGATGAAAACGGTGACTTAAGACGCAGTGCGGTCAAACAGGTGGCCTCGGGTCGCTTTGGTGTCACCAGTGAATACCTGGTGAACGCCGATGATCTGCAAATCAAGATGGCACAGGGCGCGAAGCCGGGGGAAGGCGGGCAATTACCGGGGACCAAAGTCTATCCCTGGATTGCAAAGGTGCGTTACTCTACGCCAGGTGTTGGTTTGATTTCACCACCACCACACCATGATATCTATTCCATCGAAGATCTGGCGCAATTGATTCATGATTTAAAGAATTCCAATCCCAAGGCGCGCGTCCATGTGAAGTTGGTTGCCGAAGTCGGCGTCGGTACGGTTGCCGCAGGCGTGGCCAAGGCGCATTCTGATGTGGTGCTTATCTCAGGTTATGACGGTGGTACCGGAGCCTCTCCCATCAGTTCACTCAAACATGCCGGACTACCCTGGGAGTTAGGGGTCGCCGAGACACAACAGGTACTGGTTCAAAACGGATTACGTGATCGCATCGTGGTACAAACCGATGGTCAGTTAAAGACCGGACGTGATGTTGTTATTGCATCCTTACTCGGTGCGGAAGAGTTTGGATTCTCCACTGCACCGTTGGTCGTGATGGGTTGCATCATGATGCGTGTCTGTCATTTAAATACCTGTCCGGTGGGCGTGGCGACACAAAATCCTGAATTAAGAAAGAAATTTAACGGCGGTCCGGAGTTTGTTGAAAACTTCTTTAAATATATTGCCGAAGAAGTGCGTGAATATATGGCGCAACTCGGTTTCAGAACGGTCAATGAGATGATCGGCCAGGTTGATAAACTCAATGTGAGAAAGGCCGTTGATCACTGGAAGGCACAGGGCCTGGATTTTTCAAAAATACTTTACAAGGCCGAACCCCGCCCAGGTGATGAAGTTTACTGCGTTCATGAACAGGATCATCGTCTGGATAAATCCCTCGATGTGACGACGATTGTTCCCCTATGTAAGGATGCCCTGGAAAATAAAGAACCGCTGGATATTATCCTGCCGATACTGAATACCAACCGAACGGTCGGCACAATCCTGGGATATAACATTACCAAACGTTACGGCTTTGAAGGTCTGCCTGAAGATACCATCAAAATTCACTTTAATGGTTCAGCCGGCATGAGCTTTGGTGCATTCGTGCCGAAAGGCGTGACCTTAACACTCGAAGGCGATGCCAATGATTACCTGGGCAAGGGCCTGTCCGGCGGTAAGATCATTGTCTATCCCCCACGCCATTCCACATTTGTGCCTGAAGAAAACATCCTGGTCGGTAACGTCCTGCTCTATGGTGCGACCCAGGGTGAGGCCTATTTCCGTGGTCTCGCCGGTGAACGTTTCTGCGTTCGTAACAGTGGTGTCAGTACCGTTGTAGAAGGTATTGGTGATCACGGTTGTGAATACATGACCGGTGGTCGCGTTGTGATCATTGGTAAGACCGGTCGTAATTTTGCAGCCGGCATGTCCGGCGGTATTGCCTATGTGCTCGATGAGCAAGGTGATTTTGATATCCGTTGTAACCAGGGCATGGTTGATCTGGATGCATTGGAAGATGAAGAAGATTTGATAATAGTAAAAACATTACTGACAAAACACGTTGATTACACACATAGTACAGTGGCACGGAACATTCTGGATCACTGGAGTAAATACCAGTCAAAATTTATTAAAGTCATGCCAAAAGATTACAAGCGTGTGCTGGCGGCGATCAAGAAGGCAGAAGCAGACGGTACATCAGTAGATGAAGCCGTAATGGAGGCCGCCCATGGGTAAGATCACAGGTTTCCTCGAAGAGCCTAGAGTAAAGCAACCGTATCGTCCGGTAGAAGAACGCATACAAGACTGGAACCAGGTCATGCAAGCGTGGCCGGTGGAGCCATTAAAGAAACAAGCCTCGCGTTGTATGGATTGCGGTATTCCGTTCTGTCATGAAGGTTGTCCATTAGGTAACCTGATCCCGGACTGGAACGATCTGGTTTATCGTGACCAGTGGATGGAAGCCATCAAACGACTACATGCCACCAACAACTTTCCTGAATTCACCGGTACCTTATGTCCGGCACCTTGTGAAGGTTCCTGTGTACTCGGTATCAATGATGATGCGGTAACAATCAAAGCAGTCGAACTGACCATTATTGATAAGGCCTGGGAAAACGGCTGGATCAAACCCGAAGTAGCGGAAGTGAAAACCGGCAAGAAGATAGCGATCGTCGGCTCCGGACCTGCAGGACTGGCGGCAGCACAACAACTTGCCCGCGCCGGTCATGATGTCACATTGTTTGAACGCGATGATCGTATCGGCGGATTATTGCGTTATGGTATTCCTGAATTCAAGATGGAAAAGAAACGGCTTGATCGACGCCTTGAACAAATGGAAAGCGAAGGTGTGATCTTCAAAACCAATGCCCATGTCGGTAAAAATGTTTCCATAAAGTATTTAAAAAAAGAATTTGATGCACTGTTGTTGACCGGTGGTGCAACCGACGCGCGAGACTTGCCTGCAGAAGGGCGCGAACTGAATGGCATACACCAGGCGATGGAATTTCTGCCGATGCAGAATAAATTATGCGAAGGCGATGACAAGCCGGACAATTTTATCAGCGCCGAGGGTAAACATGTGGTCATTATCGGTGGCGGAGATACCGGCGCCGACTGTTTAGGCACGGTGAATCGACAAGGATGTAAGTCCGTGCATCAACTGGAGATCATGGCCAAGCCCCCTAATATACGTACCGAAGAAAACCCCTGGCCAGAATGGCCGCGTATTTTTCGTACATCTGCAGCCCATGAAGAAGGGGTCGAGCGAGTCTATGCGGTTTCAACCAAAAAGTTTGTCGATGACGGACAAGGCAATGTTAAGGCACTGGAACTCGTGGAAGTAGAAATGAAGAATGTTGATGGTCGCGTAAGCTTTGAAGAAGTCAAAGGTAGTGAACACACAATCGATTGTGACCTGGCCTTACTCGCCATGGGCTTTCTTGGCCCGGAAAAACCCGGCATGCTGGAACAACTGGGTGTGGAACTGGATGGTCGCGGTAATGTGATTGCCGACAAAAAGTCCTGGATGACCAGTGTTAAGGGCGTGTTTACGGCGGGGGATATGCAGCGGGGGCAGAGTTTGATTGTCTGGGCGATAGCTGAAGGCCGCTCCGCGGCCGCAGGCGTAGACGAATATTTAATGGGGAGTAGCGATTTACCGGCACCGGTTTGATTGACCTCCATGGACGATGTTCAGGGAAGAACAAGTGTCGTGAGTG
>CAZDFI010000070.1:10441-13650 GCA_964504725.1 uncultured Enterobacteriaceae bacterium | reverse complement strand
GATGGCCTTATGCCTTGTGGTACAGGCATGGAGTATTATTCTTGTCACTTCAGGGGCATAGTGAGTTATGATTATCTGATATGAAGGCATCCATAGAAGAATATGATTTTTTGTATGACTCTCCCGCAGGTTTTTTGGGTATCTGCATTGCCAAGGAAAGTATTAGCAGGATTTTCTGGCTGGAGCAAAAAATACCCGAAGCAGTAAAATCGTCTTCATCAAAGCTAATCAATACTCGTCTGGAAAAAAAGATTATATTTGCTTTGGATAAGTATTTTAGGTCAGGCTTGATCAACATAGAAATTCCTCTGTGCCTGGAAGGGACACTTTTTCAACAAAAAGTCTGGCGGGCATTAAAAACAATTCCGCTTGGGTCTGTCAGAACCTATGGCGATGTCGCAAAAGAATTACATACCAGCAGCCGAGCAGTCGGCCAGGCGTGTCGCAGAAATAACATTCCACTTTTTATTCCATGCCATAGAGTTGTTGCCGCAAAAGGACTCGGTGGTTTTATGGGCGGCTATCGGCATGTAGAAAGAAAACGTTGGTTGTTGCAGCACGAAGGCGTCCTCTGAATCCACAACTAGTCAATTAACCATATCAATGGATCATATTGATCGTTTCCTCGACGCCCTTTGGATGGAGAGGGGTGTGAGCGATAATACATTGGCTGCCTATCGAAGTGACTTACTGAAATACGCGCTTTGGTTAGAAAAAAACAAGTGTGAGATGATTAATGCACAAGAAAGTCATGTAAGAAATTATTTGTCTAGCATGCAAGGGAAAACAGCAAGAACGATGGCGCGGCATCTTTCAAGCATAAGAAGGTTATATGGTTATCTGGTGCGCGAAGGGATTATGAAACATGATCCCAGTGCACGAGTAGAGGCACCAAAAATAGGCAGGCAATTGCCTAAATCATTAACAGAGACCGAAGTAGAGGCATTACTCGAAGCACCAGATACAGGGACGTCACTTGGTCTGCGTGATAAAACAATGCTGGAAATTCTTTATGCCTCAGGCCTGCGTGTCTCTGAATTAATCAGTCTACAACTAGGACAAGTTAATTTGCGACAGGGTGTTGTTCGTGTTTTGGGTAAAGGTAACAAGGAAAGGCTCGTACCCTTGGGTGAAGAAGCTATTGATTGGTTAACACGCTATCAGCAAAGTGCAAGGATCGAACTGTTGAGGGAAAACATCAGCGATGCATTATTCCCAACGAAACGGGGTACTGAGATGTCGCGGCAGGCATTTTGGTATTTGATTAAGCGTTATGCTGTTATTGCAAATATCAATAAAACAATCTCTCCACATATGTTAAGACATGCCTTTGCGACACACCTGTTAAATCATGGTGCTGATCTTAGAGTTGTTCAAATGCTCCTGGGGCACAGCGATATTTCGACCACGCAAATTTACACACATATCGCCAGAGAACGTCTTAAAGATCTGCATGCAGAACATCATCCCAGAGGTTAATCAAAAAAATAAACCACTTGTGTCATCCTGATAGCTTTGTGGGGGTGGGGTACACCGAAATCTGTATCTATGATGCGATAGGCAGCCGACAGACCCACACAGATAGAAACGGCGAAGTTACATGATCTGCCCCAACATATCATTCAGCGTGTAAATAACCGGGAACCAATTTTCGCGACAGAATAAGATATCGGTTTTATCCTAGGTATTTGTAGGGTGATCACCTCTCATTACTTTCTCCTTCGTTCCTTTATAATACGCTTCTAGAAAATCATATATTTCATACGAGGATCAATTTAATGATTAGGTCTATATTAAATAAATTCTGCAGTGCTAAATTGCTATTATTTGTTGGTATTGCACTAATACAAGTTCCTTCTCTGGCATATAGTGCTGATGTAATTGAGAGACCAGAAGAGAACGTAGTAAATCAAAGGCAGGAAGCAATTAATAATTTACTTGGGTATAAACCCATTTATCATAGCAAGTGGTCGAAAATTGAGTCTAATGCTAAGCAGGAGTTACTATTAATAAACGATGAGATCAATTTGAAGCCAATTAAGGAAAAGGAAATTGCAATTAATATTACTGTCGAAGAAGACAATAATGATGTAGTCATTGTAAATACAGTTCAAGATAGAGATATAAAATATGAAGTTGACAAATTAATATTAAATGATTTATTAGCAAATACTAATAACAATACTGTAAATATATTTCGAGATAGTCAGTCAAAAAATTATAATGTGGTAGTTGATTTAGATACATATAACTCAATAGTAAAAAGCATTATGAATTTACATAGCACTGACAGTGCCAGAGGTATTGTCATGATTGATGGTGTTGTGCACCTCGTTCCAGGTGGTATTAAAAATACAAACAAAGGTATTTCATCTGTCAGATATGAATAGTTCATATGTGGGAATATAGTTAAGGGAAGTATTAAATAAGCGGCCAGAATTCCTTGAAAAGATAATCAAACTGATACATTGATTATCCTTTTTACCATATTTAGCGCTTTGGTTTTTAAAAAAGCTTCATGCGGCGTTTCATCCCATAAGTTTATACAAGAAGATAAGTAAGAACCTAAAATTTATCCAGATCGTCAGGGATGACTGAGAAGATTTCTTCTATTGTCGTTAGACCTTCTGCAATTTTTTGTGCGCCACTGATGCGTAAACTACGCATCCCTTGCTTTAACGCAGCCTCACGTAATTTTTTGGAATCCGTGTCATTGGTAACCAGTTTTTGCAGATCTGGATTCATGGGTAATATTTCATAGATGCCGATGCGGCCAAGATAGCCTGTGTGTCGGCATTCGTCACAACCCACTGTTTGATAACATTTTTCCGGCATTTTTATTTTCGATGGTGCAGTCAAGGCACTCCATGTCTCTTCATTCATTGCTTTAGGCTGTTTGCAATACGGGCAAAGGGTCCTGATTAATCGTTGGGCAAGCATTCCTAGCAGGGAGGCATTGATAAGAAACGATTGCACACCGAGATCAATGAGCCTGGTGACTGCCGAAGGCGCATCATTTGTGTGCAAGCTGGAGAGGACCAAATGACCTGTTAATGCGGCCTGGATGGCGACATCTGCTGTTTCATAGTCTCGTATTTCGCCGATCATAATAATATCTGGATCTTGTCGTAATAGGGTGCGAACACCTGTCGCAAAATCTACATCGATATTTTTTTGCACCTGCATCTGGTTCAGTTGCTCATCAATCA
>CAZDFI010000070.1:0-10431 GCA_964504725.1 uncultured Enterobacteriaceae bacterium | reverse complement strand
TCAATCATTTCGATAGGATCTTCAATGGTGCATATGTTGAATTCCGGGCGTGCTAACTGTTTCAACGCTGAATAAAGTGTGGTGGTCTTGCCAGAACCTGTTGGGCCTGTGATTAGAATGATCCCGTGTGGGTTTTTTGTCATGGTCACCCAGTGCTTGATATCATGTTTACTAAAACCCAAATCAGAAAAACTTTTGTACAGCATTTCCGGATCAAAGATACGCATAACCAGTTTTTCACCAAATGCTGTTGGCATGGTAGAGAGTCGCATTTCAACTTCATCACCAGAGGGCGCTTTGGTCTTTATACGCCCATCCTGGGGACGGCGTCTGTCGGTGACATCCATACGCCCAAGCGATTTTAGACGGCTGGATATAGCCCCCATAAGGATGATTGGGAACTCATGAACTTGATGCAATACGCCATCAATCCGAAAACGGACTTTACCTTTTTCCCTGCGTGGTTCCAGATGAATATCACTTGCACGTTGTTCAAATGCGAACTGTAATAACCAATCAACGATACTTACTATGTGTTGGTCATTAGCATCAGGTTCACCCATCTTGCCAACTTCAACAAGTTGTTCAAAATTTTGTAATTTTGATCGGGTCTTATCTGATTTTATTACTGCACCTAGTATGGAACGACTAATGCCGTAAAATTCGACCAGATAACGTTCGATATCTTTTGGGTTAACCAATACGCGTTTGATCCTGAGCTTAACGGTACGAGAGAGTTCCTGCTCCCATGAGTCAAAGAAAGGCTCACAACATCCAACGGTCAGTTCCTTGTTGTTCAATTCTAAAGGCAAAAATTTCAGGTTTGCAGCGTAAGCCTGTGAAACAAGACTAGTGACTTTGTTGACATCAATTTTTAAAGGATCAATTCGCACATAGGGCATTTTGGTTTTTTCTGCCAGCCACTCCGTAAGTTTTTCAAGTGTTAGTGGATAGGATCGCTCACCACTGCTTTTCCAATTCTCATTGGCTAGTGTAATAAGAGGATGTGTTTGATCGTTATCATCAGGTTTATATGAACTCCTGAACTGTGTGAGCTGTTGTTCACTAATGAGACCATCTTGCAGTAACAGTTTCAGGACATAATCCAGTGTCAGTTTTTCATTACCTGAGGCCGTAATTACTTGTTGTTGCATCTACTCTCACCATCGTTGGCTATTCGTAGTAACTTTAGCACCCATCATTCAAATAAGGAATAAAAGTGGCTCTTATTTGAACAGACATTGGTTTATCATGTCTGATAGCATATTACGGCGATTTGTGGTTGGTTCTGGATGATATAATTGGTTTTATTTGGCAAATCTGGCCTGGCCGAATAATGGAGCATTTGATGAGAATAGTTAAAGTATTACTGAATATAGCCCTGGTTTTTTCTGCATTCAATGTCCTGGCGGCAGAGCAGGTAGAAGAGCGTCTGATCAAAGGTTTGCAGCATGTATTTCCGGACGCTGATATTACCCGAGTGAATTCGACTCCGATTAAAAATATCTATGAGGTGATGATAGGGACAGATGTTGTCTATATGACAGGTGACGGCCGATTTATCCTCAAAGGTGATTTGATTGATATGAAAGAAAGGCGCAATCTAAGCGAAGATTTAAGAGCACAATCAAGAGTTGATCTGTTAAAGAAAATCCCCGAAAGTGAATATATTGAATTTGCATCTAAGGATAGCAAAGATACTATTTATGTCTTTACGGACGTCGATTGTGGATATTGCCGGAAATTACACAGGGATGTTCCTGAACTCAATGATAATGAGATAACAGTCAGATATCTCGCATATCCAAGGGCAGGGGTTGGATCTTCAACCTATAAACAAATGATGAATATTTGGTGCGCCGAAGACCGTCCTCAGGCACTGACGGACGCCAAGAATGGTAAACCAGCCAAGGCAAGTGATTGTGAAAATCCTGTAGAGAAGCAACATGCCCTGGGCAGAAAATTTGGCGTTAGAGGGACACCGGCGATCTTCCTTGAAAGTGGTCGTGCAGTCCCTGGTTATATGACTCCGGATGAATTACTCGGAGTTCTCGGGCGATAAATAATTTTCTTCTGGCTGTTTCAGTCCTGTCAGTGTATCAATCATTGCTGTTGTAATTGATCCGTCATCGTCCTTGTATTCAACCTTGATGGGTAAATAGTGCAATTCACTCGCACACCAAAGAATGGAGTTTCCTTTTTCTCCAGGTTTCTGACGGGAAAATTTGATGGTATTAAGTCTGCCAATAGGTGTGTCTATAATTTCTTCCCCAAGATAATCAAAGTGATAGGTTTTAATTTTCATGCCGTCCACTACAGTGTAGGTCGTTGGGTGATGGCCCATTTTGAGATCGCGCATAATATTGATTTGATAGAGTAGTTTATCTGTCATTCCTGGTTCCAGATCAAAGCTTGATTTTATCCCATTGCCGACGAAATTTGCCTGATTGATTTTCCAGTCAAAAACAGTTTTTTTATTGCTCTCTTTCTTTTTCTTGATGCGATTAAAACTGTAAACTAAAGGTTGTAAATGTTGGTCTTGCAGATGCCAGTGTGATTCTTCCAGGATATGAAGCTTATAAAAAATGGACACTAAACCTGTTGATTTTGTTTCTGAACGATAAATGAATTCACCATTATCTATCTGGCTTAAGCTACGCTTCATTACTGCCACTTCTGTACCCTTTTTGAATATTTTGTATGACGCCTCAAATGGCACTGGCAAGTTCTCGTTTGCACGTGACTGTGCAGTAAAGGCCAGTAAAATTATCAGAAATATTCGACTTGTTTTTTTCATTGTAATCACTTGCATTGGAGTACTAAGACAAGCATTCGGTGGTAATATTCGTCCGAATTTATTAATTAATGGGACTTTATAACGGTAAATGGTGCTCAACAGCAAATGAAACAGATATTTACACCAGATAAAAAAGCCAGGGTACTGATTGCTGGAGATGTCATCCTGGACAGATATCTCCATGGTGACACTACAAGAATATCACCAGAGGCACCGGTACCTGTAGTTCACATAAAGGAAACGGAAGAGCGCCCGGGTGGGGCAGCTAATGTTGCCCTGAATATTTCAAAATTGAGGGTGCAATCATGTTTGGTGGGCGTCACGGGGCAGGATGATTCAGCTGACACGCTGGAAAAATATCTTTCGGATGAAGGTGTTGAATGCCGATTCATTCGTCAAGCGGGGTTTCCCACTATAACGAAATTAAGAGTATTGAGCCAACATCAACAGCTGATTCGACTGGATTATGAAGCAAAATCATTTCAAATTGATATCGATAAAATTAAAGAATTGTTTGTCCCGCAATTGCAGGAAGCCAGGGTCGTCGTCTTATCTGATTATGCGAAAGGAAGTTTGTTGGGTATCAATAATCTCATTCAACAGGCAAGAGCCCATGGGTGTACTGTCCTGGTTGATCCAAAAGGGGCCGATTTTGCCCGATATCAGGGCGCCAATATTTTAACGCCAAACCTTAAAGAATTTGAGACGGTTGTTGGTGTGTGTAATGGAGTAGATGAAATTGTTTCAAAGGCTAAGGTTTTATGCGAGACCCTCAAACTGGAAGCATTGTTAGTCACACGAGGCAAGGATGGCATGACATTGATTCGTCATGCAGAACCACCTGTGTACCTCCCCTCACGGGCATTGGATATTTATGATGTGACTGGCGCTGGTGACACAGTCATCGCAACATTAGCAGCCGCAATTGCCTCGGGTCACGACATAGTCCACGCAACAGCACTGGCCAATGAGGCTGCAGGTATAGTTGTTGCAAAATTGGGGACGGCTTACGTTACAGTCGAGGAATTAAATCATGCCGTCATGGAACATCATGTTAAAAACAAAGGCATATTGGATGATGCCCGTTTAATGAGTGTAGCAAATGAAATTAAAAAACAGGGTGAGACATTGGTCATGACAAATGGATGTTTTGATATTTTGCACGCAGGACATGTGCGATATCTGCAACAGGCAAAACAATTAGGGGATTATTTATTAGTCGCAGTGAATGATGATGATTCAGTATCCCGCCTGAAAGGGAATGATCGACCTGTGAATAAATTAGAAGATCGCATGGCTGTATTAGATGCGCTTGAATCAGTAGATTGGGTCATTCCTTTTTCTGATGATACACCGGAGGAACTGATCAAGAATGTTTTGCCAAATATTCTGGCGAAAGGCGGTGATTATCAGGTCAATGAAATTGCAGGTGCTGACGCAGTCATAAAAAACAAGGGTGAGGTCCGGATACTCCCACTACTTGAGGGTTGCTCAAGCAGTAGCATCATCGACAGTGTCAGGATCAAGGGGAAATAAAACCGATGATTATTGTTACTGGTGGTGCAGGGTTTATAGGAAGCAATCTGGTTAAGGCTTTAAATGACAAAGGCATAATGGATATATTGGTTGTCGATGATCTGACTGAGGGTGTCAAATTTAGAAACCTGGTTGATTGTCAGGTGATTGATTATCTGGATAAGGATGATTTTTTACAGCGCGTAAAACAGAAAGAGAAATTTGCAGAAGAGATTCAAGCGATCTTTCATCAAGGCGCCTGTTCTTCGACCACCGAATGGGATGGTCGTTACATGATGGAAAATAATTACACCTACTCAAAAGAGTTATTGCACTACTGTTTGAGCATGAAGATCCCCTTTATCTATGCGTCCAGTGCTGCTGTTTATGGCACGGGTGAAAATTTCAAGGAAGCAAAAGAAAACGAAGCGCCTGTGAATATTTATGGTTACTCAAAATATCTTTTTGATGAATATGTCAGGCGATATGTGACTGATCCCAAAAGTCAGGTTGCTGGGTTGCGTTACTTTAATGTGTATGGACCACGAGAACAGCATAAGAGATCCATGGCCAGTGTTGCCTGGCATTTAAATCAGCAGATTCAGGCAAGCGGGAAGGTGAGATTATTTACAGGCAGTGGAGGATACGCAGATGGTGATCAGCGGCGTGATTTCATCCATGTAGATGATGTTGTCAATGTCAATCTCTGGATGTTAGAAAGTGGTTGTTGTGGTGTCTTCAATGTCGGCACTGGAGCAAGCCGATCATTTAATGATGTTGCAAATGCGATTATAAGCTGGCATGACAAGGGGGAAATAGAATACATTGAGTTTCCTGAACATCTACGAGACAGTTATCAAAGTTATACAGAAGCAGATATCAATTCATTAAGGCAAATGGGTTACAAAAATGATTTTTTATCTGTTGAAGATGGGGTGAAGCAATATCTCGATGTTCTTAATCAATAAGACGAACCATTTAGATCAGAATTACTGCGAGACCATTACTATTGAGAATAATTTATTCTTTCATCCTCTATCTGTTTACACCTTTTGTCGTACTACGATTAATATGGCTTGGTTTCCGCAATCCTGATTATTGGGATCGTTGGGCAGAACGATTTGGTTTTCCGGATAAGATTACTTCACACGACAAGGTCATCTGGGTGCATGCTGTTTCTGTTGGAGAAGTACAGGCAGCAAGACCGCTGATTAATAATTTGTTGCAAGAATATTCAGATTGCAAAATATTGATCACAACGATGACGCCAACGGGAGCTGATTGTGTTAGACAATATTTTGGAGAGGCTGTAAAACACTTTTATCTTCCTTACGATTTGCCAATGTCCGTTAAGCGTTTTATCTCTATCATTGACCCATCAATATTACTGGTTATGGAAACGGAACTGTGGCCAAATTTGTTTCACTATTGCCAGGCAAGCAATGTCCCTGTCGTGATTGTGAACGCGCGCATGTCTGAAAATTCTGCCTGTGGCTATCGATGCCTATCATCTTTAACAAGTTCAACGCTTGAAAATATTTCTTTAATCATAGCTCAGGGACAAAAGGACGCAGAACGATTGATAGCACTTGGGGCTAATAAAGATAAAGTTAGTGTTACCGGCAATTTGAAATTTGACATTAATCTGCCTCACAGTGTTACTGAACAGGCACAGGCGCTAAGAAGATATCTTTCAGTGAACAGGCCAGTTTGGATAGCTGCAAGTACACATGAAGGTGAAGAGAAAATAATCCTTGATGCTTTTGATAAAATTCTGGATAAACGGTCACAGTGTCTTCTTGTAATCGTGCCAAGACATCCTGAGCGCTCAGCAAGTGTCAGAGAATTATGTTCCAGGCGAAATCTGAAAGTGCTTTGCAAAAGCGATAACAGGGAGTGTGATGAGAGCATTCAGGTTTTCATTCTTGATCGTCTTGGTGAATTACCAATGTACTATGCAGCTGCTGATGTTGCATTTGTCGGTGGCAGTCTCACAAAAGTCGGTGGTCATAATATGTTAGAGCCGGCCAGTCTGGGGGTGCCTGTAATTATGGGACCGTATGTGTTTAATTTTCAGGAAATAAGTCAGCTATTACTGGATGAAGATGCCGCATGGAAAGTGAATGTGGCAGATGAACTATCAAGTAGGGTGAGTAGTCTACTGGAAGACGCAAACCTGAGACATAGTACGGGTGAACGTGGCAGGAATGTTGTTTTGAAGAACCGGGGTAATGTTGAAAAAATTATGAAATTAATTCGGAATATTTTCAGCACTTATGCAACTTAGAGTACATCAGTTATCTAAAAGGTTATAATTACCAGAGCCCGCTTGAATTAAAGCTTACATAAATTAATTGTCGATTTGAAAATTTGGAGGCATGTGAAATGCAAATGATTAAAGTTGTCCCTTTTATACTACTGTTGGGTCTTTCATCAGTGGTCACTGCGAATGACTACCCGACACGTGACCGGGTAGAATACGTACTGAATTGCCTTCAGGAGCTTGGTAGAAACTCCATGGACGATTTACAAACATGTTCATGCCGGCTCGACTCAGTCGCATCATCTATGTCATTTGAAACATATGGCTGGGCAGTGACCTATAACCGCAATAAAAGAATGACTGGTGAAAAAGGTTCTGTCTTCAGGGATAACAAAGCAGGCATAAGATTCTCAAAGGACCTCGCAGCGTATGAGGAGACGGCCAAAGGCCAATGCAGACAGGTTGTGCAAATTGTAGCACCGACGGATCTAACAGGGGATAAAAGATACGAAAGCTACGATGAGATAAAGAAACAATAAGATTAATTAAAGATACCCTTAAGTAAGTTGGAGAATAGTGTAGTCAAGCTATAAGCATTAACAATAAAAAAGGGTGGCGAATGCCACCCTTTTTTATTTAAGAAATTATATGATTTTATAGAGTGATTGAATGCGTTGATTTAAATTTATTATTATTTGTATCAACAGCTTCAACGATCATGTCGGCTTCTTTTTCCGGTAGGAAAAAGAAGCGGAAACTTGGATCCTGGCTGATAGCAAAAGTCAGATTAGCCTTCATTACCATTTTATCATCGTAACTTATTTTGAGCTCTTTAATGAAATGTGGTGGTGGTTTGACGCCGGTTCTTTGGCTTGCGCCAAGGCCTGTGATATTTGGATGACTAATTTTAAGTTGCATTAAATTAGCTTCTCCCAGGGCAACCGCTCCCACCGTATTAATTTTCATTTTGCCCATACGTTTTATTGATTCATCAACACTTGCACCGAGTGGTTCTGAACAACCGCCAAGTGAACGTATGAATGATTTACTCATCAGTAAATCACCGTTGTTCATTTCTGTGATGACGCGAAAATAGGTATTATCATCAACTCTAATGCGCATAGCCAGATCTGCCTTGCCACTCTCTGGTGTAAATTCAAATATGCCGACGAGTGGAAGTGGGTTTTTGTCCAGGTAGATGTGTAATTTCTTGATATAGCGTTCTGCCGTTTGCGGGATTTTTGAGTGAATTGAGACTGGTACCACTGAAGGTTCTTCTGATCTGAAAGGGGCTTTCACCACGACAACAGCATCGGCCTGATTTTCATTAATTTCTCTTTCCTGAAATGCCCCGGGACGAAGGTTTTGTTCCCACACTTTGTCCGATGATGCTTTAAGATCATCCGGATTTCTGTTTCTCAGGGCGTCGACATCAACGTCGGCCATTGTTGGTAAGGTCAGTGCGAGCAATGTCATAACTGAAACTGCTCGCATATATGTATTTAATGAAAAACTCATTACTATTTAACCTCTTGCATATCTGAATGCCTGGATGTTGCTCTATCTAAAGCTTGGGAGATTATACACTGTATGTATTACATTAATGCATAAGCACTGTATGTCTATGACACTACATGCTGTGAAAGTTCATGAACAGTATAGTTGATAGCATGTTTTTATCTAAACTAAATATTTATTTAAAAAAGTTAAGTAAGCTGTTAATAACAAAGTCATTTTAATGCCTAAAAATCAGAATGATTTGTTAATGTTTTTTTCAGAAAACAGCGATGATTGGTTTATGCTACACGCATACGTTTACAATGTGTTTTAGAAACTTGCGTATTCGCTGGCAATTGCCTAGAATTCATGCGCTTGAAGCAGATGAGGCTATTGCTGCATTGCATCAACCAGGCGTGTTAAGTAGTTGGTGACAAAGGTGAAAGTGGTATACAATTAAACCTCACTGTAGCTGAGTAAGAAATCATTACGGACAAACTTACTCGCACAACGTAGTGCTTCCCCACCGAAGTACAAACAAGAAGTGCAAAATACAATTTGGGAAATATTGTAATTTTTATGGACGCGCAATGATATAAATGCCTAATAACGATATAAAATATATGGCAACAACAAAATATTTTTTAAACCGCCTGCACGGCCTGTGTAGTTCGCGTGCTTTCCAGCATGACAATGTTTCTGTTCAAACAAGCAAGATTTCGTTTTACAACCCTTTAGTGTCTATTGATCTCAGGATGCCTGGGGGTTTTTATAAGAACTTTGAGATCGCACATGATCAACTAATATAAGAGGAGGAGGTCATGAGTAAAATATCTTTTAAATCAGTGGTAATCGCTGCGATCGCTTTAGTGGTGCCTGTGGTTGCGTCTGCGAATGATGAAGTTCGCAGCCTCACACAGAATCCTAACTATTGGGCGTACCCAGGTGGTAACTACGACAATCATCGGTATTCTGCATTGAAGCAAATCAATAATAAGAATGCTGGTAAGATACAAACTGCGTGGACATTTTCAACAGGTGTTCTGCGTGGTCACGAAGGTGGTCCTTTGGTACTGCCTAGTTCCGCAACTGGTCTGCCAGGCGATACTCTGTATATCCATGCTGCTTTCCCAAACAACACGTTTGCGATTGATCTGGATACACTAGGCATCATTTGGCATTATGAGCCACAACAGGATTTCGACGTAACTGTTCCTGTGATGTGCTGCGATACAGTTAACCGTGGTCTTGGTTATTCAATGGGTCAGATTTACCTGCAACAAGCTGACACTGTATTAGTAGCTTTGAGTGCAAAAACAGGTAAGCTCATATGGTCTGTTCAACAGGGTGGTGATATCTCTGCTGCCTTGGGTGGTCCTTACGGTCCTGAATCTGGCATGACCAATACCAATGCGCCACATCCTATGAAAGACAAAGTCATGACGGGTTGTTCTGGTGCTGAGTTTGGTGTCCGTTGCTGGTTGGCTGCATACAATGCTAAAGACGGTAGTCTGGCATGGCGTGCCTTCAGCATGGGTCCTGATGCAGACATGCTGTTTGATGCAAACACGACCTCACTGGGAAAGAAAGTTGGTAAAGATTCCAGCTTGAAGTCCTGGAAAGGTGATCAGTGGAAGCAGGGCGGTGGTTCAGCCTGGGGCTTTTGGGCTGCTGATTTCGACGAAAATCTGGTCTACTACGGTGTTGGTAACCCTGGCACCTGGAACCCGGTTGTTCGTCCTGGCGACAACAAATGGTCTATGACCATGTTCGCTCGTGACATCGATACTGGTGTAGCGCGTTGGGTCTATCAGATGACTCCTCATGATGAGTGGGACTATGATGGCGTTAACGAAATAATTCTGGCTGACATCAAAGTTAAAGGCAAAATGACACCAGTAGCGGTTCACTTTGACCGTAATGGCTTTGGATACACCATGAATCGTAAAACGGGTGCTCTGTTAGTTGCTGAGAAGTTTGATCCAGCAGTGAACTGGTCCGATGGTGTTGACTTGAAGACAGGTCTGCACAAACGCGTTGCTTCTAAGAGCACACACGGTAATGGTGAAGATGTTGTTTCTAAAGACATTTGTCCTGCAGCTCTGGGTGTTAAAGATGAGCAGCCTGCTGCTTATTCACCACAGACAGGTCTTTTCTATGTACCTACCAACCACGTATGTATGACCTACGAACCAGTTAGCTATGCTGCTGGTGGTAACAAGTATGTTTCTGGTCAGGCTTTCGTGAATGCAAACTTAACCATGTATCCTGCTGGTGCAGTATGTCCGGATTGCCCGAACAACAATGCAGCAAAAGACAACATGGGTAACATGATTGCATGGGATGCCGGCGGTGGCAA
>CAZDFI010000069.1:0-13667 GCA_964504725.1 uncultured Enterobacteriaceae bacterium | reverse complement strand
CAAACGAATTGGTAAACGAAGCTGCTCTGGATCAATATGAATTTACCAAAAACGCCTATTTCAATAAAAGAGAATCGCTAATTAACGATAGTCGCCTAGCTCCACTCCCTGATTTCGAGGAATATAATAAATAAGCTTTTTTTTATTCAGATAATTCCTGTAATACCCGAAAACCAGTGTAGTTGTCAGCTGTAGAAAGCATTTTTCTTGCAGCAGATCGCAGATCGTTGGCAGTGTCTGCGTAAGATCCACCACGAACTACAAATTGATCGCCTGAGCCTGTACGCGCACGACCATCATCAGCACCACCTGAATAGTCTTCATGCCAGTTGTCGGCCACCCATTCCCGCACGTTGCCAACCACATGGTATAAACGGAATTTATTCCTGTTGATTGAACGATCAGTTTTCGGCAGGGGTGCTGAAAGTTGTTTCTTATCTGAAAACACAGCATTGGTGATGAGAATTTCATCGCCAAAAGGATAGTCACTCTTTGTACCTGCTCTGGCAGCATATTCCCACTCTGCTTCACTCGGTAGTCGGTATGTCTGTCCTGTTTTTTGAGTCAACCACTCAGCGTATGATGCCGCATCATTGTGAGTAATGTTAACGACAGGATAGTCTTTTCCTGACCAGGGTTGTTTAGGGCACGCCAGGTTTGTCGATTTGCAAAATTCTTCGAATTCACCGTACGATATTTCATGCACCGACATTGCAAAATGCGAACCTATTGTTACTGAGTGGACAGGCTGTTCATTCTTGTTCTTACCTCCCATGGTAAAATTTCCGTTATTGATCACAACCATGGTTGGCCCATAACCAACACCTTCAATTTTATCCCGGCAAAAGGGTTTACGACTTTTTAGAAGTGACGCGTTGCATGCTGCAGCATTTGATATTTTCTGGACGACAGTCTTTGTGACTGGCTGTTTGGTGTTTGTCTCCTGTACCGGGATTTCCATGTTAACTATATCCTCCACAGAATCTTGATTTTCTGTGACAAGTGTTGGCACAGCATCGATCAGAGTATCTGTGGCAGCAACAGTTTCCAGTGGCTTCTCAGTAATAGCATCTGGTGATTCGGGAACATTTGCCGAAATATCATTATTGATCTCATGTACGGTTTCAGCATTTGACTCGACATGTGAATCAAGCAGATTATTTTTTGTGTCCATCGTATCGACGATTTCTGTTTGGGGAATTTTTGTTTCAATATCAATGCCAACGGCAGGTTCAGGTTTTACTACAGTAAGTCGTTTATCGTCTATCCCCAATTGTTCTGCAAAGTTAACCAGCATCTGTTGATTAGCCACAGCATTTTCTACGTCCCCAAGGCTTAATAAAGCACGTTCATCCATGAGTTTCTGATATATTGTGTTTATAAGTCTTTTCATTTCAGGGCTTGTAGAGGTGGCACTTTGTACTTGATCTGACAGCTGCGACCAGGATGTGGAAAATGACTCCAGACTTTCATGAGACCAGTTTTTTTTCTGTATAAAGTCAACAATTAATCTTTGGCCTGGGGATGATTGCAGTACCAAATGATTTGTATTCGATGACGGACTATCTTCAGTGGTCGGAAATAATAAGATGCTCAGGGTAATAATAGACAAGGCAATGATAACTGCCATGGCAATAATAATAATTTTATGGCTGAATATCCCGCTCGAGGAAGTCTCGGGTGGTAATGTTTGTCTTGATTCCGGTTCTGCCTGTGGCCTTTCTGATTCTACTTGGGCTGATGCTGCCTGAGATATATTTGCCGGGTACGTGATCTGGGTGATCGCATTTTCAGCTGTGTCGCCCAATTCCTCATCAAAGGAATCAATCGGTGCCAGATATTCATGTTTTTCAACATGAATCTTACCGCTACAGATCCCCTGAATTAACTTGCTTCTGGATTTTCGATAGGACTCCTGATCAATAACATTCTGGGCGTATTCTTTCGCAAGTTCGCGTAGATTCTTTATCATCTCGTGGCTCTTTATCTTCTTGAGCTTTTGATACTAAACTTGCTTTATCCTGCTTCTTCTAATATCAGGCGAAAGCCAGTCGAGTCATCAGCTCCGCCATTGTGTTCTCGTGTAAACGAGATATCACATTTTGAATGTGGATCCTGGAACGCACCCCCTCTGGCAGTGACGCTGTCTCCATCAATAACCCACTCCTGAATGTTGCCTATGTAGTTTTTAAGTCCCCAACCATTCGATTGTCCTGACTTGATACTCACAATCCCAGTGCCTTTAATTATCTTGTCTCCCAGGGCGACCCTGCAGTTGTAATCTTTTTTAGGTTGTTTGCCTCCAGCATTTGCGGCGTATACCCACTCGCTGGTTGTCGGTAGGCGATATGTTTTACCAGTGCGCTCAGAAACCCACTTGGAGTAGGCTTTAGCGTCAGCCAATGAAATACCAGATATCGGATCGTTATGTTTTTGTTTGTTTTTCTCCGGTGTGCATGATTTTGAAATGGCGCAATACTTACTGTAGTCACCCACGGAAATTTCATATTTACTTATCGCAAAGTTATTACTAAATTCTCCACCCGTTGGCATCACCACCATTAAGGGACCTCTCCAACCTGTGTTTACGAAGTCATAGCAGATGGCCTTGGCACGTTTGCCATAACCGGCAAGTCCCTTATGACAACCTCGACCACTGTCAGCAGGTTTCCACTCTTTTGGTGCCGCTCCAGGCTTTGCTGTGGCAACAGCTTCGAGGTCAACCACTTCTCTGGCGATGACTTTTTTCGCTGCCGGTTTATTTGCTGAGATTAATGCATCCAATTCAGTCTCAACCTTGTCGTATTCCGGATTATCAGTCCACATAGATTGTACACGGGCGAGTAGTTTCGCGGAGGCCCTTAACTTTTTATAATCCGTTCCTGCGGCATCTCTCTCGGATTGAAATACATTAAAGGCATCTTTCGCCTCATCAATTCGGGTTCCTAATGATTCTCTAAATGCATCTACCTCGGGATGTTCAGGAAATTCTGTCAATGCAGCCTGTAATAATGTGGTTGCCCCGGTCAGCTTGCCTGAATTTAAGGTCGTTGCTGCAACAGATGCGTTAGGCCATGGTTTTAGCTTCAACTCGTTTCTCAGGTCTTCAAGGACAGTGCCAGGGAAAAAGATTGATGCGTTTTGAGCGAGTGTTGCCGCCGCATTTTCATTACTGGTTTTTAAACTATTAATACGCCCTGCCAGGAGGCTAATTGAATCCTGTCTGAACTTACTGTATTTAAGTGAGCTTGAAGTTTCAGCTATTTTTCTTTGTACGCTTGCCGTATCAAAGTTAATCGCCGTTTTAAATTGCCTGGTTAAATCGATAATATTTGCCTCAACGACGTAATCTGATCTGGCGGTTTTGAGCGTGCTATTAGCTGGATTGAATTTCAAACCTTCATTAGCAAATTTCAGTGCATTCACATAATCTTTTGCTTCAAAACGGCTCTTGGCAAGATTCTCATAACTTGAGGACAATAGCCCTGGTGCTTCCTGCGTGACAAATACCTCATCCGGGATCTCTTCTTGTAATTGCTCATAATAATCAAGTGCCTTGGCAACCTGATTCGCCTCTGTTTGTGCCTTGAAATCTTTTATCAAGCCATCAACCAGTAATTGTTTTTCATGTGCAGACTCGCCCTCTGCGATTGATTTTCTTGCATTCAAAATATCTGGATAGTCAGGCGCAAAGCGTTCACCTCTATCGATAAAGCCATAGGCAGCATCGAAACGATTGGCTTCAAGTGTTTTTTCTGCTTCTCCAATGTACAGTTTGGCGATTGACTCACGGATATTTTCAAGGTCTGCCGTTATCGAAGCATCTTCTTCAGACATGCTTTCCAGTTCCCGGACACTGGCCAGCATCTTTGACTCCCACTTTGAATCTTCCATTCTCGGAGACGCCAGGGACTGTTCAATGATGGTTTTATCAGTGGCAACAATATTCTGAATAGCCGTGCTTCGTTCGGCACCATCGAGATGCGCAAGTTTTATTTGTGATAGTTCCATGCCAAGCTGCAGTGCACTTAACATCTCACCATATTCGTTTGATAGCGCTTCCGCATCAGAGCGACTGCCACTACTCAATATATTTTCAAGTTCCTGATTGATGGTGCCTTGCATCGATGACGCGATAGGAACAAGTGTACTATTAGTTGAGTCAAGTTCGGCCAGTTCTAAAACGTCGCCTTTTATTTGCTGATAATCATCGAGTGACGTTAGTTGAGTTGCCTGAGCATCAAGTTTTTCTTCCAGAGCGACAATATTGACAGCTTTTTCTATCTTGGTTTTGGTATCAATTAATTGTTCATCTTTTGGTGCAAGTGCGATACCTGATGAAATCAATATCAGTGCTTGATCAAGATTGCCTAAATCGAATTCATTATTGGCAAGACGTCTGTATTGGTTGCTTGCACGAGGGTCAGTCAGCAGTGAATCATCAGGATCAATACGGGTTCTTATTATATTAAGAATATCTTTGGTATTATCCAGCTGAGTGGCATCACCTTGTTCTTTTGCCAGCACCAATGCATCCGAAAATTCAGAGTAAAGTGTACTTAGCTGTTGCTTTTTGCTGCTCAAGATATGTTCTGACTGCTCTTTAATGAAATTTGAATCTGGATACAGTGTGCTGGCCTTAGCAAGTAAAAGTTCTGCTTCAGGAAAATTGTATTCTTCTCCTGAAGTATCCGTTAGTGTTGTGATCTCATTCGTGAAGTAGGTTTGAATAGCAACTCTGGCCTCACTAGTGATGTTTCGCTGATCATCCTTTTCGTATACTTTCATTGCGGCCAGGCGTTCAACGATAACCAAAGGGTTACCAGTATTGATATCGGCGACAACCTGGTCGATTTCTTTTTGATGATAGTAATTTAGTACCGGAACCGTTCCACCCAGACCAATGACGACAAAGAGCAACGCAGCAATGGTAAGCGGGCTTTTATACCAGATATATCTTGCTTCGAACTCTTCAAGAAAATGCTCGACACTTGGGCTACGGTCTTTTCGCTCAAAAGCGATACTTCTCTGTAAGGCACGATTTTGTTTTTTCTTTAATCCCTTAACGATGGGCGGCTTGAGATTATTCTCCATGGCCTTGTTTGCAGGTAATTTATTAAATGGGTGCTTACCTGTCAGTAATTCATATGCCATACAACCCAGGGCATAGGTGTCATCGCGCGTATCCGGCTCTTCTCCTTCCAGCATTTCGTAACTGGCGTAGGCAGGTGTAAGCGCGCCCAACTGGCCCGGATCAAACAGTGTCTTCTCAGCTTCGCCGGTGACGGGGTTTTTCACCGCCCGCGCGATACCAAAGTCCAGTATTTTTACTGTGCCGTCGTTACAATAAAAGGCATTACCCGGTTTGAGATCTGAATGCACCAGTCGTTTATCGTGTGCATAGGCGAGGGCATCAACCAGTTGTTTGATAATGACAAAGGCTTCGTCGAAGGGCAGGCCGCCCTGTTTCTTCACCGTTTTTTTGATGAAATCCTTCAGTTCCATGCCTTCCATCAATTCCATGGTGATGTAGACAGGTGTTCCGGGTCCGCCTACGCGATCAAAGTCGTAGATGGTTGCTATGTTCGGGTGTGCCAGTTTCTGCTGACGACTTGATTCACGTTGTAGTGATATAAAAGCTTCCGGGTGGTCTTTGAAATCTTCGTTTAATAGCTTGATTGCGCAATAGGGCTTTTTGTCTCGAGCTTCCTCTTTTAATAGATCAAGGCCCTTGTAAACCTTACCCATACCACCGATACCAAGTACGCTAATCAATTTAAAGCGTTGTTTGATGATAGAACCGGGACCTAACAAAGCGGTATCTAATGTAGATGGCTGCGCAGAGGGATCTGACCAGCCAGTTTCAGCGGGTCCTGTTGCAGACGTAATTGACGGATCACCTACCGCACTAAGATCGATATCGACACCACTAATATCTGTTCCACCGGTGACGTCAAAATCGGTAATATTCGATTGCTGTGTACTATCTAACACTTGTGTGGCCTCATCATCAGCATCAGTAAGTACTTGAGCTGCATCATCCACTGTGCCTGGTGCTGCAGCCGCGTTATCCTTCACACTATCTTCCTGGGCGAACACTGTTGCCTCATCAGTGACATCACTACCAGTTTCTGTTTCTGCTGTGTGTGACCTTCTATACTGATTAATCTGGCCCTTAAGCCTTGCGTAATCTTGATCGCTGATGCTTTTTTGATCATGCATTTCATCGAGCTGAGACAGCATGCGATTTGCATATTGTGGTGTTTTTTCTAGAAGTACGATTAATTGTGTAGCTAAATCCTCAACATCCAAATTGCCTTTTGCAAGTGCTTCGAGAGCTGTTTTAAAATCTGCCACTGACTACACCTCCACTTATGAATCTAGTCAACATTCATTCCACATCGATTACAATCGTAGTGACGTTGTCACCCGCGCCTCTTTCCAGAGTGAGAGCGATTAACGCTTTACATGATTCTTCTACACTACCTTCACTCAACATTTCTTCAAATTCCTGATCATCGAGATGCTTTGTCAGACCATCACTGCAAAGCATATATCGATCACTGGATTGCATTTCCTGTATATCAAAATCGATGTAAAGATCATCTGCTGCACCCACCGCCCTGGTTATCATGTTGCCATGCGGATGTGTCGTTGCTTCACTACGGCTGATTAGCCCTTGTTCGATATATACCTCAACCTGTGAATGATCAGTTGTTAGCTGTCTCAAGGCAGCATTACGCAATCTGTATAAACGACTGTCACCCGCCCAGAAAAAAGTGCAAAACTTGTCATAAGCAACCATACCAACAACTGTGCTTCCAATCGTCATTTTCTTTTCCGACTCACCCGCCTTTGCAAGTAAACGCTTGTTCACCTTCAGAAGTCTGTTTTCTATATCATCGATATATCGATCCAACGTAATGCCTTCGTGAATTTTGCCAAGTGAGTTAACAATCATCTGGCTGGCTACGTCACCACCTTCGTGTCCACCCATGCCATCTGCAACAACCCACAAGCCAATTTCAGGTCGATCTAACAGTGAATCCTCATTAAGTTTACGAACCTTACCAACGTCAGTTATACCAAATGATGACCATGAAAGGACATTCGAATACTTATTTTCTACCACAAGCTATTGAACCCCTGTCACTCAACATGATTATTCGGTATTTTTCAAAAGTTAATTTCTTGAAAACACCAGAAAATTCAGGAAATAACCGTGAACACAACCACTTCATCAGGATTCTCGCTAAACCCTCTTCCCAGGCTGATTCTCCCGTTACCGGTTAACGGAATCTCTTCCCTACGAAGAAACTCTTCTGGGGCATTATCGACCATTACATGGGTTCCATTGGTGCTTTGATCGACAATAAAAAATTTATCTCTACGTAGTTCGATGCGGACATGTTGTCTTGAGGCCAGTTTTTCATTGATTATGAGATCGCAATTCTGACTTCTCCCCATGACCACGCCAGGCCGTTTTTTACTGAGTTCAATGGTCTTGTCGTTATAGGTTAAACGTAGCGTTGCTTCTGGTGTCGGTTTGTCGATAACCATTCCCGTCGCCATGCGTGTGACATCTTCTTCCTGCCAGATAATTTCAAAGATATCGATTTCTTCTTTTTTACCTTTGATGGGTGCATGGTCAACAAAACGTGAACTGGCACGCATCGCGGATGGTAATTTATCCAGCGTATCCTGCGTGGTAATAATCTGTTTTCCTTTAGCCTGTGCCGCCATTCTTGCTGCAATATTCACAGCATCACCAAAGACATCACCCCCTTCCATAATTGCCGGGCCAAAGTGCATGCCGATCCTGATGGAAACAGGTGAACCATCGGTATTTGCTTCTGCTTCTTCTTCGAACGTCTCCTGCATTTCCCAGGCGGCCGTACCTGCATCCTCAGCAGTTGGAAATGTACACATAACCTCATCACCAATTGTTTTAATGACGGTGCCATTATTCTGGTTGGTAATTTCTGTCATGGTGTCAATGCTTGCCGCAACTTTTGCTCTTGCAAGCTGATCACCAAGCGTGTCATAGAGTTTTGTACTGCCCGCTATATCAGCAAACATGATGGAGATGTTGATGGTTTTTGGTGCCATGTTTTATATCTGTTTTTTATGTGCCTATTTTGGGTTCTACGTTACTGAGAGATGTTTACTTTAGGAACTACCAAGCGATACTTTAAGTAGCTACTGTATTCCCTCTACTTGTTATCATACTCTATTCTTCTTCAAGGGAAAATCTTAACATAAAACCCTGAAAATTGACGAGAGCGGTCTGAGGTAGTCCACGACTTTCACTTGTGGGATAATCTGCCGATTCCTGTATTATGCGTCGCAATTGGCAGGAAGATATACTGTCAACATTACTCAAGGGTTTATAAGAGAGTTAAAAATCATGATACATGGGCGTACTTTTTTAAAGATTTTTCTTTGTTTGATCATCTTTACGGGAATCTACCTCTCGACCTCTGTTTCTGTCTCCGCATTTTCAATTATGGAATTTCTCGGTATTGGCACCGATGAAACGGACCAAGAGACGGGAACAAACACTGAGCAAAAACAGGATAAATCTACCTCAAATAAACCCACAGCAGATAAAAAAGCAAACGAACAACCAAAACAGGATGAATCGAACCCTTCCACAACACTCAAAGCCAGGTTGGAATTATCTGATTTACAAAAGACCTTATCGGTGCTCGACGAAAATCAACGCAAACAAATTCTGGCAGATGAGAAGGTATTTAGTGATTTTGTGAAACAGGAATCAGGCAATGCATCTGTTTTAATAGCGGCGAGAGCGAATAAGGTTCAAGAGAGTGAGAAAACGCTGATACTAGCACAAAGAGGCGTAGACAATATTGTTAGAGAATTGTATTTAAATCAATTGCTTGCGTCAAAAATCCCCACCGATTTTCCGACCGACGAACAGGTACAGGAATACTACGATCAAAATAGGGAAAAATTTGTCATTGAAGAGCGAATTCATGTCTGGCAAATCTTCTTACCTATCAGCGAGGGGACCAGTAAAAAAGAGATTGAATTACTAAAAAAGCGTGCAGAATCAATTGTTAATGATTTAAACAAAAAGAAAATGGATTTTTCTGCGGCTGCAAATAAGTATTCGATGCACGAAGCTAGCCGTCTGAGCGGTGGATATATGGGTTTAATTAAAGTCTCGGAGTTTAAGCCGGAAATTAAAGATATCATCAAAACGCTCAAGCAGGGCGATATAAGTAGCCCAATCAAAACAGATGATGGAATTCATATATTAAAAAGAGGGGCAATTGTCCCCAAACAGGACTTAACACTTGAACAGACAAAGACCAAAATCAAGGAGTTATTACTAAAGCAACTCAGTATTCAGATCAGGCAGGCAGTTTTCAAGCAGGCCAGCATTACATATCCTATAGACGTTTTGGAAGATAAAAAAATAGAAGAATGGCGCTTAAAATTAAGGACTAACTGATGGTCTTCTGTAAGGGCGCAAGCAGCCTTGCAAAGATCAAAATACTTACATTTGTCCAGATAAGCATCGTGGCAGATTATAACTCAGATAATTTTTAATTTTTTTTTAAAATATCTCATGCACGTTTTTTACAGGGCATAATAATTTAAGTTAAATCAATGAATTACGAGTTTTATTTGTTAAATCACTTAGATAAATAATCTTTACCTTAGACACGAGATTTTGTTATAGTACATTTACTCCATATGTACAGTGCATACACTACATATGGAGGTGTTTCTGTTAATAGTTTAAATTAAATATTATTTGTATATATGTCTGATTATTAAAGAAATAAACGATATACACACAAAGAATTTACATTTTAGATGAGAGCTTAATCAGCAGTATGGGGAGTAGGATTCTTTCGATAATCACCAGGGTGCTGCTGTGCAGCATATTGGCTGTTACGTCAGCTTTTGCCGGGCCCGTGGGTTTGCCCGACTCCGCTCGTCCTGGAGCGGTTCGTCCTGAACAGGAAGAACGTGCAGAAACTCCTGCCAATCCTGTGACAGAGGTTATTGAAGTTCCCGCCGTAATTGATCGACCCTTTGACGTAGACGAAGGCGAAGCCATCGTCGTCACAGAATTTCGCTTGCTAGATGGTGAAAACTTACCCAAACATGACATCAGCCTTGACGAAGTCCATGCGCTTTTGGAGGAGCAGAGAGCGCTCAGACCTGAGGGGTTTACCATCGGTCAGTTACAACAAGTCGCAGAAGCGGTCACTGACCATTATCGTCAGAGAGGTTTGGTTCTTGCTCAGGCGGTTCTCCCTGTGCAGACAGTCTCAGATGGAACTGTCGATATCCAGCTTTTTATTGGCAAGCTTGGGCGTATTTTGACTGAAGGCAACGAAATGTATGTCAAGGAAATCCTTATGAAGCCTTTCCAGAAATTGATAGGTCAGCCAGTCAGTAAAACAGAGGTTGAAGCAGCATTGCTCACCTTGACGGATTACTCAGGCCTTAGTGTCTTTGGTGTTTTCCGACCAGGTTTACACGTCGGTACGGCGGATCTTGTGCTTAAGGTACAGGAAGAGAAACGTATTGATGTTGCCTTCCGCGCAGATGATCATGGTACCCGTGAAACAGGCCGTAACCGTTTACGTACAGTTGTAGACTGGAACAATTTTACGGGTTACGCGGACAGACTCACGCTCTCTGTTCAGCAATCGTACAATCCCAAGAACAACATCTTTTATGGGATGGACTATGAACGGTTCCTTTCGAATGGTTTCAAGCTCGGAGGTTTTATAAGCAAAAACAACTTTGATGTTGGCGGTGAATTTAAAAGTAGCGACATCAGTGCCGAGTCGAAGCTTCAGGGTGTCTACCTTGAAAAATCTTTCATCAGGAGTCGTCAGCGGAACCTTTCTTCCAGAATTGGTTACACCCGTAAAAAATCCCAAACAATCACCGCAGGACGTAGTACAAACAGGGACCGCTTGTCTGTTTTTTCCTTGTCCACTGATTTTGACTCTGTAGACACTTTCAGCTTCGGCGGAGAGGATGGTGGTGGCGGTATCAATTTTGCCTTTCTGGAGTTTAGTCATGGCGTGAATAATCTTTTATCCTCCATGGGAAGCCCGAGTGAGGCTGAGCTATTACCTGCTGGTGTTCGACCAAGTAGAAGGGCAGGCGCCGGTGGTGGTGATCGCTTTGCTGCAGGCAAATTTAACAAAATATTTGCCACTTACACCCGACTACAGACGATTAAAAAAAATCATTCCCTGCTGCTTCGGGGAGAATTTCAATGGTCGAAAGATACGTTGACCCCGCTGGAACAATACTCCGTCGGAGGCCCGGACAATGTCCGAGCATTCCCTCCTGCACAGGTGTTGTGGGACCGCGCATATTTCTATTCAGTTGAATGGTTAATGAATGCCCCTTTTTTCGCGGATAAACCCGCATTTGATAATCGTACATGGGGTGAAATATTACAGGTCAGCCTGTTCTATGACCATGCGTACGGTCGAGTAAATAAACCATTACCAACTGATCTTCCGGGGTTCAAATCGCTTAAAGGTGGCGGCGCCGGCGTGCGTTTTACATTACCGGGGATGCTCGAAACCAAACTCTTCTGGGCATCTGAAATTGGCGGAGATGATGTTCGTAACGAACGCAATTTACAGATCTGGGGAGATGTAACATACCGTTTTTAGCGGTAATACTGCCCCCAAGAATTATTTGTGGAATGATATTAACAAGATAATCCAGAACAAGAACCAGGAGTGTTTACAGGAATTTTAATAGAAACACTCGTATACTTGAGACAGGTTAATACTGCTCAATACTGGTGATTTTTAAGGTGTGACTTGAGTCACAGATTTTATTATAAGTTTGTGATAGTAAGAAGCACTGTTTAGTTGTTAGTTTTCCAGCGGTTTACAAAGGGTTCATTAAATTGGCGAAACGTAAGCAAAAGAGAGCATCACTGGGAGTAAGCAGGCGAGGTCATCTGCGACAAACGCACGGTTTAGCAATGAACCCTATTGCTGAATGTATTCGTAATGCGTGCTTACCCGCAGCAAGTTTATTTTTATCGCTTAACCCGGGTGCTGCTTTTGCGGGTCCTGAAGGTGGTCAGGTTGCTGGCGGCCAGGGGAGTATCTCAACACCAAATTCGACCACCACAGTCATTAACCAACAATCACAAAACCTTGCGATAGACTGGAACAGTTTTAATGTTAATACCAATGAATTAGTGCAATTCAATCAGCCTTCTACTACGGCAAATGCACTGAATAGAATCCATGATCAAAATACCAGCCAGATTTTTGGCACGATTAACGCCAATGGCAATGTCCTCCTGGTCAATTCAAACGGTGTCTTTTTCAGTCCAACGGCACGCGTCAATGTAAATTCATTGATTGCCTCCGGTCTGGATTTATCCACCAGTGATTTTATGAATGGCAAATACAACTTCAACGGTGTTGAAGGTACAGACGGCATAGTCGTCAATCAGGGTGTGCTGCAGGCGGCCACGGGTGGTTCAGTTAATCTTATCGGTAAAGCCGTCAGTAACGAAGGTGTCATTTTGGCTACAGCCGGCCAGGTCAACTTGATTGCAGGCAATCAGGTCACGATTGATTTCGACGGCGATGGATTAATGCAATTCGCTGTTGATAAAGAAGTAATAACAAACGCCCAGTCACTGGATGCGGCTGTGAGTAACACAGGTGAAATTAACGCCGGTGGTGGCAGCGTATTACTAAAAGGCTCCGCAGCAAAAGATGTATTTTCTAATGTCGTTAACAATGAAGGCATCATCAAGGCAGGCCGTATAGAAAACAAAGGCGGTCAAATACGCCTTGTTGGAATGGGTGCTGGTTCATCTGTACTAAATACTGGCACATTAAATGTGTCCGGTACAAATGGTGACGGCGGTACCGTCCAACTGAAATCGACCGACACTACTATTGTTGCAGAAAATAGTGTCATTGATGCTTCATCAAGCGACGCCGATGGCGGTACCGTCCAGGTACTGGGTGACAAAGTTGCTTTGCTTGATAACACAAGTATTGATGTCTCCGGTGAAACCGGGGGCGGTGAAGTATTAGTCGGTGGAGATTATCAGGGGAGTAATCCAGATATTCAAAATGCAACTGTTACTTTTGTTGGTGAAGATGTATCGATCAAAGCAGATGCGATAACAGAAGGTGATGGCGGCAAAGTCATTGTCTGGGCAGATGATACGACAAGATTTTTCGGTGATATCAGTGCGCGCGGAGGTACAGAATCCGGTGATGGTGGTTTCGTCGAGGTTTCAGGCAAAAGATATCTTAGATTCGATGGCACAGTTGATACTTTTGCATTAAATGGAAAAACTGGTACGTTATTACTAGATCCGGATGACCTTTGTATAACTGCAGGAGGTACCCCCACAGCCTGTGCAGGCGCTGGTACTCCAGAAGATACTACTAATCCATTTAATGTCGCTACAGGCGGCGGTGGAGAATCATATGTCACAACTGCAACGTTAACAGGCTTAACTAATACTGCGCTTATTTTAACTGCAGATAATGATGTCATTTTTGAAACAGATGTTGCCTTAGCGACTAACACATCGGGAGGCATAACTATCACAGCCGGAAATGAGGTAACGATGGCCGGCTTTGATCTCACTACAGGTGGTGGTGCGATTATCA
>CAZDFI010000068.1:0-13810 GCA_964504725.1 uncultured Enterobacteriaceae bacterium | reverse complement strand
ATTGACACAATCATTTCCATAAATTCGCGTGTACCTCGAATGTGCTCGAGTACCTCTGTGGTAAAGATAAAATCAAAAATAAGATCACTCTTTGCCATAGAGTTAAAATCTTCACAATGAAACGTACAATCAGGAAAGCGATTTCTGGCATATGCTATAGAATTTTCACTAATATCCATACCATGTGCTTCCGCCCCCAATCGTCGAAATGCGTTTGTCATAAAGCCACCACCACAACCGACATCAAGAGCACGCTTTTTGAAGAGTAATCCCCAAAACCGGAATGATTTCAAAAAAGTACGACGTTGGCGAGAACGCGCTTTGGGGTAGAAATTGATATCTATGCCACGATAATTGTCGTTGTAATAAACAATAATATCGTTATCTGATGGATAGGGATTTACAAATAGAAAATCACAACTTGAACATTTGTAAATTTCATACGAATTTTTTATAAATTTAAATTTCGCTGAATTATCGCAGATAGGACACTTACTCACTACATCTTCTTCAATAGTCATGTTTCATAATTTCACTTTATGCTTAAGATCATTTCGGGAAAAACAAAAAATTATTGACATAGTTGCTACTCATTGCAGGGTTTCGGTGTTCTGATTCTGAGTCAAATTGATTGAAGGATGTCAGTTTCCAGTTACGCAAAAAATACGTGAGATAACCGTAGGCCTCTACCTGTTCGATTAATGATTCGATGGTTGATCCTGTATGCCTTTCTTCCAGTTCAATCAGCATAATTGGGCGGCAATGCATTAATGTGTTTTTTGCCCCCTCAAGTACGGTGTGCTCATAGCCCTCAACATCTATTTTAATAAATCCAACATTATCCAGTGCATAGGAATCCAGTGTGCGTGTTTCAATTTGGACGACACCATGTTCGCCATCAACTTTTTGTTTGCTCAGACTGGCCCCCTGATTGGAATAAGTTTTTGTTCGAACACTCATTGGTACCAGTAATTTTCCAGAACCTGATTGATCAGACAGTGCGATTTCATAGGATCTTGCATTCTCAGGTAGTCCCCTGGTCAGTATGTTGAACATTTTTGGATTGGGTTCAAAGGCATGGACGAAGGGTACAAGTCTGGCCAGCAGATGGGTATAAACGCCCTTGTTGGCGCCGATATCAATGGCCTGCTTGTCCCTGTTCACCAAAAATGGCAACATGTGTAATTCCGATTCGCCCTTGCGCAGGTTCTTCCTGACCAGATGACGCATATAATACCGCGGGGGGATCAAAAGATTCTTGATGATCTCTTCTATTGAGGAAGGTGGAATCCATTTGTCATTATCGTGGGTCATGTGGGCACCATATTCCTTGATTTATCCCGCCTGTTCAATCTTAATTTCAGCGTAAAATATCAGCGTTAGTTTCCTATAGTTACTTATCAACAAACTGGTTGCTAGTATTAACCAGACGTTCATTAATATTAAATGCTGACTACTATATAATTAAAAAATCCGTGTGATTATGTAATTTTTCTTTTTCAGCATTTTAAGTAAACCCTCGTCTCCAGCAAGGTGTAGTGCTCCCAATGCGATGAATGCATGACCATTATCTAAATAAGGAATAATTCTTTCCAACATTCTTTCATTTCGGTCGTAGAGAATGACTTGTATATAACGATTAAATACATTTTCGTCATAATGAGGCTGATTATTAAATTCCATCATTCCGGCTAAATCACGTGCTAAATAGAGTTGTAGCAATTCCCAACTATCCTGAATAATTTGCTTATGATTGCATACGGTATCATTAAGAATAATGATCTGATCGTTGATATTAAGTTTTTCCATTGGTTCGATCAGTTCTTTCATAGTTTCCAGACCTATAATTGTTTTATTCAGTGATCTAGCTGTTTGTATCAAAACCGTATCTAATGTTGCGGCGTTCACTGGTTTTGGTCTTCCAATTAGCGTAAAAGCTGCCCAGGGTTTTAGACTGGGTATTTTTTCCAGTGGCACACCGTAATCAGGCAGTGTTTCTTCAAGATAATGATAGATGGGGGCCTCGACCAGATCTGATAGCTTTTCATCAGGGGAAATAATTGAATCAAAAAAGACCTTGTTTGATTCTTCAGTAAGTACGCTTTCAATGATGAAAGGCTGGCTCTGTGCCAATGCGAGTCTGACATTGGGCGGGAATTGTGAGATGGCACGATCTTGTGAATGCATTGTGCCAAAAAGGTAATTCGATTGGCCTGTTTGTGTTTCTATTTTCCATAATAAACCGCTTGAGAACTCGCCGTCCTGGTCATCACTCTGGCTATCATTTCGATTCTCATCAGCGACAATGACTTCTCCAGGTTCTTGTCGATAATCATGACAAAATTGATCGAGTGTCTCTGAATAAACGGAAGTTGATATTAACAGTACTATCAATGTGAAGAAGGGATTTAGAGTTGTAATTTTTGGCATGAAGTGATTATAACCACTGAAAAGAATAACCATCTCATACTGTGCTGGTTTCGGTAATGGCTTAAATGCTATGAATAAAGGTGAATTATGGATCAATTCTTATTGATGTTAGTATAAACAGTTGTTAAATAAGTTATGTAATTGCATGTTTTTAGTAGAAAAAATTAATAAACTTAAAGTTAATTCCCCAGTAACAGCATTGGCATGTTGCTTTTGATAGTGACAATGCAGGAAGGGAAATCATGGGGCCTATGGTACCAATTATCATTGGTGGTATGGCTTCATCAACAATACTGAATTTGTTAATCATGCCAATTGTCATGTTAAAGTTTGGTAAATTCAAAACAGCACAAATATCGAGTTGAATCAATGGCTGAGCATTTAAAATTTTATTTTAGTTTTCGTAGTCCTTATTCATGGTTGGCAATGTATCGTATTAATATATTACGTGAGAAATTACCTGTTGAGTTACAGTTGATCCCGATTTTTCCTCCTGAAGATAAAGAAAATTCTATGCTTTCTGATAAAAACAAGGTGAGATATATAGTCAGAGATATCAATAGAATAGCATCAGCGTATGGATTGGATATGAAATGGCCAGAACCTTTTGATACTGACTGGTTGCTTGTTCATAGCGCGTATATTTATGCTGCGGAACAGGGCAAAGGTATCCCATTTTGTCTTGCTGTTTACAGGTTAAGATTCATTGAAGGAAGAAATGTCGGTGATGAGGCGGTTTTACGTGATGCATCAATCTTATGTGATCTTGATGCTGATAAATTGATCGAGGAACAAGGAAAGCGTGAATATAAGAAAAAATTATTGCAGGGAATGAAGAATGCAGGAGAAGAAGGCGTTTTTGGCGTGCCTTATTTTGTGTATAAGAATTCAGCCTATTGGGGAAATGACAGACTCGAATGATTGTTGCGAGATGTTAGTGACAATTCCGGGTTGGTGATACCTGATCTTTCAAATGATCCATTTAAAAGACCCTATTAGAATTGTGACAAACCTGTATTTTTATTAAAAGTATAACGTCTACTAATATGAAGATACTTATTATCGCCAGTAAGTGAAACGATTACAGCACTGGCGTCATTTGAGTAATCAGGCTGTGCTAAGTATTATTGTCCGATTCTATTGATGATTTTTCAGAAATTTGTTCCAGCCACCACGCCGCTTGTTCCCTGGTTTCCTTGAAACCAAGTGCCATGTTCAGGGCCTGTGTTGAACGATGCATATCTTTATTGTGATATGACGAAATCCCAAGTAACAACCATGTGCTCGCCTGTATATCAGGCTGGCTCTCAAACTGATCTTTAGAGACGACAGATTCCAAAGAACTTTTGGCATTATCCCAGTCTTCAAGTTCCACATAAATATGGCCAAGTTTGTAATATAAGGAAGCATCATTAAATTTTGGAGCAAAATGCTCCAATAACAGTGACGCTTGTTCTACTTCTTGGGCAAGTAGCCAACTGTTTAAAAGTAATTCTATATTGATTTTTGAAGATTCAATTTTTCCATTATTTAGTTCTGCATCAAGAATAGTTGCAGCTTTGAGAGGCATCTGTAAATAAAGATATGTCTGTGCAAGCTGAATAATGTCGTTATTATTTAAAATACCTTTTTCGTAAGCGAGTTCAGAGATTGCCAACCCCTTTCTTTCCTGTTTATTTTGCTGATAAACAGCCGCAAGTTGTAACCAGTAATTATCATTGTCAGGATATTTGTTTATCATCGTTTCAAGTAATGATGCAGCCTTCCGAAACATTTTTGTTTCATAATAGCCTGCCAGGAGTAATTCATACCAGGACTGCTGTGGTGCTTCAGATTTTTCTAATGCAGATTTTGCATGAGGTATCAACTTTTTGAATTGATTAGTTTGATAATAAGCACTTGCCATTAAGAGATGAGCTTCTGATGAAGGGTTTGTTTCCTTTTCAAACCATCTATTAAGATAGCTTAAGCCTTCCGTGTATTTTTCTGTGTGTATGAGCAACTGGGCAATGATGTAATTGAGTTCATGTGCCACATTGTCAGGCAATGCATTGGTATAGACGGCTTTCACAAATGACTCTATAGAGAGCTTATAATCCCCCATAGCATTGTATGCGTAACCCAGGGTTTGCTTAACAATCGCCATGTCATAGGGTTTGATATCATCTTTGTTCAGGTGACTGTTAAGTTTCTGAATAGCAATCTGATATTTTTCTGCTTCCATTGCATCTTGTACTACCATAAGAAGATCATAACTTTCTTTAGATAACAAATATCGCTTATCTTCTTCTTTAGCCTGAACAAGACAGCTAACAAAAAGAAGTATGGAAACAAGAATTAAATGTGATTTATTCATAACAATTATTTTTGCAGTTTGAAATGAATGTCTTGTCGCGCACGCTTCTCAACGGCTTTACCATCAACAACTTCTGGATTGAATTTCCATTTTGTAATTGCTTTTAAAACGGAGCGATCAAATATTTTTGGTGGGTTAGATTTTATTACTTTTGCATCCTTGACCGATCCATTAATTGCAATGGTAAATTCAACAGTAACGATACCTTCAACGCCTGAGCGAAGTGCTCTTGGTGGATAAGATGGTTTGGTCTTTAACGTCGGGACAAGGTTGGTTGCGATATCCGGTGCCACAGGGGCTGTGATTGGTTGTGTTGATTTCAGGAAATCACCAATATAAGGCACGCCATTTATAGATAATGGAATGTTAATATCTGGTCTGGACATATCTGTTTGAGTTTTAAGCGGTTTTTTTATTTGTGGCTGTGGGATATCAGGTGGCGGTAATTTTTCCTCCTCTTTTGGTGGTTCCTGTTTTTGTTCTTCAATCCTGCGTTCTTCAATTTTTGGTGTCTCCCTAAAATGAACAAAATCAAGGAAATTAACGGAATCAATTTTATTTAAGGGTTCCTGTTTGTTGGAGACCATTTGTAATATGAGATAAAAAATAAGGATGTTTACTGCACAAGCAGTAATGAATATCAAGGGTTGTTTACTAACAAACAATTTATTTTTTGCTAGCAGCAATTGCAACATTACTCACACCTGACAATCGTACCTGATCCAGTACGTCTATTGTTGCACCCGTCAGAGCATTCTTGTCTGCCATAATAATGACAGTTCCTTCCGGGTTTTGTGCATGTAACTGTTCGATATGTGATCGGATTGATCGTATATCGACATGCTTATTATCGATCCATACTTCACCTTCCTTATTGACAGAAATAATAAGACTGGCCTGTTCCTGGCGGATTGTTGTTTGCGCAGAGGGTCTGTCGACTTCTATACCTGACTCTTTGGTAAACGAGGCTGTGACCATAAAGAAGATCAATAAAATAAACACCATATCGATCAATGGCGTCAGGTTTACATTTGCTGCTGTTGTTTCCTGTTCAGTATGACTATGACGCATGTGATATCTAGAATTGAAGTAAATCTTGTGCTTTTTCAGCTTGCAATTTTGCGCGTCTGTCGAGGTCTGAACTGAAATACAAACCTGCGAGAGAAGTCACCAGGCCCGCCGTAGTTGGTAACAGGGCGCGCGAAATTCCAGACGCCATGCCGCGAGTATTCCCGGTGCCAAAGACATTTAACACATCAAAAATAGCAATCATGCCTGTCACAGTACCCAGCAGTCCTAAAAGAGGGAGTACTAATGTTAATGTCTGGATGGGGATCAGATATTTTTTGAGGGTGATAGAAATATCAGCGAGTAAGCCATCTCTAATGCGTAATGCATACCATGATGAATGATCAGTCCTGTTGGTCCATTGTGTGATAATGAGTGCCAGTTTTTGTGGATAGACCATGAAATAATAATAATAACGTTCGATGATCAATACCCACAGAAAAATTGAGGTGAGTAAGATGATAATGAGGACAGGACCCCCACTCTCAAAAAATTCTATGAATTGTTCAATAAAATCGTTCATGATTTCCGGGATTCAGCAAGTTGTGCCACGAAAGCTGCGCTATTTTCATCAAGGATATGAATCAGTCGATTACTCTTTGTTGAAAGGAAGCTGTGTAAAAGCAATAAAGGAATTGCCGCAACCAGCCCCATCACAGTTGTTACCAAAGCCTGGGAAATTCCTCCAGACATGACCCTGGGATCACCTGTGCCAAACAAGGTGATTGATTGGAATGTCTCAATGATGCCTGTCACTGTACCTAATAATCCTAGTAATGGAGCAACTGCTGCCAAAAGCGCCAGTATTCCAAGACCTCTTCTTAATTGAGGCATTTCCTTGAGAATGGCCTCATCAAGTTTCAGACCAAGTGTTTCCGAATTAATGTCTGGACTGTCCAGATAAATTTTCATAATGCGACCAAGCGGATTTTCACCCGGATTTTTATTTTTCATCTGTGCGATGACTTTGCGATCAATACCAGACAAAATATAGAAACGCTCCAGTGCAATAATCACTCCGGTCAATGCCAGGAAAATAATTATCATGCCCACGATACCACCTTGTTTAACTCGTGTTTTCAAGTCTGGTGTCTGCACCAGTAAAGCAAGCATTGCACCTCTGGTAGGATCAAGTGGAAAAGGCATCACGCCCGATTGAGATTGTTCAAGTTCAATGGCCATTGATTGAAAACGATTTGATGGTTGCCTGGGTGGTTCAACCAGTTTTTTAGAATCCGGGAGATATCTTAAAAAGCGACCATTTGAAATAGCGTTAAAGGTGCCTATGCGCGTAACCGGCTGATTTACTTCCTCACCATTGCTGTTAATAAACCCGGTATAGAAGCGAACGACTTTTCCGGACTCTACCATTTCATCCAGAACTAACAGCCAGAGCTGCTCAAGTTCCTTGATTTCGGGCAATTTCTTGCTGGAAGCCAAAGCGTCAGTGATGTTAACTCGATCCGTTTTTTGTGCTGATACAAAAGACGTATCTATTACAGCATCAACATCTCCTGCAATTTGCCTGACAACGCCATGTAATTCTCTCAGTGAGCCTGCTCTTGAATCTAACAATCCTGTTTGTTTGGCAATTTGATTTTCATAAAGACTATATGTGCGTCGGAGATTTGCACCACGTTTATCTTCTTTCTCAAATACAGCCAGGGCCTCTTTTAATAATTGCTCTTGTTGATCTTTTGCCTGTTTGAAGATTTCTTCTCGCTCAATATTTGCTTTCTTTTCAAGCGTGCTTTCTTCACGGACCATTTTCAATAGCTGGTCAAGTGTTTTGGGTGTCTCTGCGCAGACCATGGTGGAAATAAACATACTGACGAAGCAGATAATTATGCTATTGATTTTATTTCTACCGGTCATTTTATTTCTACCGGCGCAGCGATGGGAAGTTTAATCAAATCAGGGGGTGCCTGTTTTTTTGCAATTAGAATTCCCTGTGCAATTGATCGATTGTAATCTTTAGATAAAGATTTCCACTGATTAGACTGTTTATCCCAATATCCGCTTTCTTTGCCATCAAGTGTTTGATAAAAGATTGACAGTCTTCCGATTCGCAGGATTTCTACTGTGCTTGGTGTGTTGTTGGTTTGAATTGTTTCGGTAATTGTATCAATCGTACGACCGTATTCCATTTCTATCTGATAGGCTTCCATGATGCGACGATATTTATCGGGCAGGGAAACATCTGGCCTGTCCATCATATTCTTGATTAAATTTACTCTGGCGATGCGTTCTTCCTGCAGGAATGGGGCATCAAGCGAAACGAATTCTTCCAGAACTTCAATCATACGTAGTAGAAGCGGCACAATGTTTTGTTGTGTTTCTGCAATACTGTTTATTTGATCAGAAAGAGAGTCAACGGTTTCCAGTTGTTTCGCCGTTAACTTATCCAACTGATCATTATAAGTTCTCAAGCTTTCTATCTTGCGCAGTGTCGCTCGATATTGATGTAACATGTCTTTGGTATTGTCAGCATACTCATCTATATTCTGTTGCGACTGTTTTGCTTGCGCATGAGTCTCAAGAGTCTCTTCGATGGCTGTTTGTAATTTGCTTTCAGCAAAAGATGTGCTCGACGTAATCATCAAAAGCCACAATGATAGCTGGGTAAATTTAATGTATTTTATAAGGAAAATATCCTAAACCTTCTTAATCGTTAATAATTAACGGATCATATCCGTACTGGCGTATATTATGCAATCGAATATCATACGTTTAAATGTGGCTTTGGTAAGTATAGTTTTAACATAGCGTTACAAATTTTAAATGGCATTCTGTTTAAAAATATTTTAAGTATGTCCTGGGGATCAAATTTGAGTGATGAGTCTGCGCTTTCGATTAAATATATTAATTACTCTGTTATTTGCGTTAATTCTGCTCGCAGGTGGTTTTTACGTGATAAACAACGCCAGAACAGCTGTACAGGAAGAGATGCGGTCTGTCGCAAAATTGACTTTACAATTAGTAGAAATCGCACTGATGAGCAATGCTGGCAGTAGTACTCCTGAAATTCAACAGGACGTTCTGGAAAGAATTGCTAATCTGGAAAGTACGCGCCATCTTGAAATTGAATTATACAAATCCAGAAGCATGGGAAACACGATTCCGGTAAGAATCATTCCAACAATTACTTCTGAAGCACCTGAATGGTTTATCCGTATGGTAAAACCTTTGCCCGTGGAGTACAGACGTGTCTTTAGAGGGTCGGAGACGGCTTACACAGAGATATTTATCAGGGCCAATCCATCAGATGAAATTACTGAAATCTGGAATGAAACCAAGGGCGTTCTTGGATTACTGGTTTTATTTGCTGTGTTAGCAAATATTCTGGTTTATATCAGTCTAGGCCGTGGTCTTGCCCCAATTGAATCGATATTAAAAGGTCTGGATGGTATTGAACAAGGAGAATATCAACTTCGATTGCCTAAATTTAAATTTCCTGAATTCTCCAGGATTTCAGAAAAATTTAATAATATGGCAGAGGTACTGCAAAAAAGCAGAGATGAAAACAGATTATTAACACAAAAATCACTCGCGATTCAGGAAGATGAAAGAAGAATACTTGCGCAGGAATTACATGACGAATTTGGTCAATCTATTACGGCGATTAAGGCTGTTGCTGCATCTATAGAGCAGACAAAACATCAAGATAGTGAAAAACTCAAGAGAAGTGCCATGACGATTGGGACATTTTCTGATCGAATGTATGAAGTGGCACGCAGAATGATGAGACAATTGCGACCAGCGATACTGGATGAATTTGGATTGATCTCGGCGCTACAGGATATGATTGATGACTGGAATGCAAGACATGAAGAAGTGTTTTGTCATTTTGAGTTTAAAGGTAAATTTGATGCCCTTGGAGAAGATGTCAATATTAGTATCTATAGAATCGTCCAGGAAAGTCTTACCAATATCATCAAACATGCTAAAGCTTCAGATGTGACAGTTTGCCTGAATAGTGATGAAAAGAATCAGGAAAATGGTTCATTACATATGATCGGAATACGACTGGTGATTAAAGATAATGGTATTGGATTTGATGAGACAACCCACCAGGGACTGGGTCTTTTGGGAATGCGCGAACGTATAGAAGCATTAGAAGGATCTTTTGTAATCAGATCGGCAATCAACCAGGGTGTTGAGATAATCGTAACTCTTTAGATTGTCGAATTATTAACAGCAGAAATCACAGGAAATTGTTATGACGAGTACTTCACTTTCAGCATCATCAAATAAAATCAGGGTTTTACTTGTTGATGATCATGCCGTAGTGCGCGTGGGCTATCGGATGCTGTTACAAAATACCGATGATATTGAGGTTGTTTCTGAGGCGGAATCGGGTGAACGAGCCTGTAAGCATTATGTGGATAAAAGTCCTGATGTGGTGGTGATGGATCTTTCTATGCCAGGGATAGGGGGGCTGGAAGCAATACGAAGAATTGTTGCAAGGGATGCTGATGCCAGGATTCTGGTGTTTAGCATGCATGAAAGCACCATCTTTGTTGAACAGGCCCTGCAGGCAGGGGCGTGTGGGTATATTACCAAGAGCAGTGCACCGGAAGTATTAATTGATGCAATCAGGGAATTAGCTGCAGGGAAATCTCACATTGATTCTGAGATGGCACAACAACTGGCCTTCAAAAAGACAAAAGGTCAGGACACACCATTTTCTGATTTATCAACACGAGAATTTGAGATTTTTTGTCTACTCGCTGAAGGCTTGAATACCAGCGAAATCTCTAAACGGCTCTCATTAAGCTACAAGACGGTCGCAAATTACAGTACGCAAATTAAATCAAAACTTGGTGTCTCAACTGTCGCTGAAATTGCGCGCATGGCTATACGCTACAAAATTGTGGAGGCTTAAATTTAATTCAGGGTCGAACAAAAAACTAGAACGCCGCTCTCGCACATCCTTGTGCTCCACGGCATAAGGCCGTCCATGGCCAAAAAAAAGGGACCCTCAGGCCCCTTTTTAAACAACTTGAATAAATAAAATTATTTGTTGTTGATATACATTGTTACTTCAAAACCGAAACGAATGTCGCTGTATTCTGGTGTTTCCCATTTCATGATATTAATCCTCTTTTTTGGTTGTATTAAATTTAATCGCTTAAACCTGCTATTAAGTAGGCAGTAACCGTGCCAGTTTCCGCATAATAATAAATAGTTATTAAATACAAAGTGTTACATTTTTGTGCTGAAATTTGGTTATTCTAATTGGTTGTGATTTTGGTTAAAAGTTGGTTCATTTAAACCAGAAGAACCAATACTATACCCATGATACTTGGAAATGTTCTGTTCAATACCCGCTTGACGGGTGCAGTGTTCAGACATATCCGTGTTTCGTAAGTCGTGATTCGTAACACGTGAAGCGTGAAGTGTAGATCTTACGCGTGTGAAATAAATTACGAGTCACGAATTACGAGTTACGGCTTACGAATCACGACTTACGAAAAAGTAGTTTATACCTTGAATCTGCTTGCTTCTCATCTTGCTGAAATCTGAAGTTCCAAGTAGTTTGGGAATAGACCTTAATCAGTCGTCAATCGCGACTCCCCAGGGGAATTTGCCGACAGCAATCGTTTTGATTACCTCGTTAGTAGATGTATCAATGACGGACACCGTGCTACTGACACCATCAGTACTGAAGACACGACGGCCATCTTTTGTGATGGCCAGTCCCCAAACGCGTTTACCTACAGGAATGCTTTTGATGACTTCAAGTGTGTCCGCATCCATTAGCCAAACACTATTTGAGCGACCACCTGCAACATAGATGTGTTTTTCGTCTTTACTTAAAATGACATCCTTGGGTTTGCTCTTGGTGTCTTCCAACTGCGCACGTTTTAGAATCTTCGCATTTTCCATGTCAATCTTGACGATTTCACCGGAAATCTCAGCGGTGGCATAGGCAATTTTATTATTCTTCGTAAAGACTGCGGCACGTGGCCGTGATCCCACCAGAATGTTATCGGTGATTGTATTTCCCGGTACCGTAATAACATGTAGCATATTGGTGGATTCGCTGGTGATAATGACTTTACTGCCATCAGGTGAGATAGCGACACCCTCTGGCTCAAGACCGACCTGGATTTCAGCAATTAGCTCACCTGTCTTGGGGTTGTAGACGGTTGCTTTCGCATCATCTTCATTAGAAATGTAAATGTTGCCATTGGGATGAACAGCGAATGTTTCTGGATCAGAGCCAGACTCGAATTTTCGTAGGACTTCAAGCGTCTTCGGATCGAATACGGCGATGAGATTCTCTTCGCTGACGGCGACATAGATTTCAGTGCCATCAGGTGAAATGCCAATACCACGGGGACGTTCACCAATAGCAATCTCACTTTCGACTTCAAGTGTTTGACCATTGATGACACTGACTGTATTACTTTTCTCATTAGTGATAAAAATTCTACCTGTTGGTTCTGCATGTACCATTTGTGATGTAAAAGCATAAAAGAATGCCCACAACATCACCCATGATATTTTTCTGGCAATAAAATAATGTTTCATCAATGTTCTCCTAAAAAATATTTATTATCTATTGTTACTTTTCGCAGTATAAAAGCCCAAGACTATCCAGGGTAGGGGGCTTGGCAACACCATGGACGGGTGCTTCAGCCACAATTTTTCCATTTTCAACCAGTAAGATAAGTTGTCTTAATTGGCCCGTCTCACGAAAGTTCATATTACTGCCTTTTTGACCATCAAAAGAAAGATTTGTTTTTAAATGAGTAAGCATGTCTTTCGCATTACTGATATTTTCCCTGGCAACCGAGTCAGATGTCATTTTAACTGCAGCCCACCCAGCCCATGCATGGTCGTCCATCGTCCTAATCTGTTCTTTCTTGAATCGTTTATTAAGATCTCTTGCGGCAAATTTCACAAAGTCCCCATGCCAGGCCTGTGCAGTTACATCTGAACCTGGATTCTTTTGTTGCCATTGTGCAATGGCGTCAGACTTCATGCTTGCACTGGGTATTGTATGTAGAGTGTTCGGTAAGCAGGCAGTTCTAAGATTGTCTTCCTCAAGGCTGATGTTAAAGACAGCCATGCCTGGTAGATGTTCACTCATATCGTTGAATGTTTTCAAATCTACAGCCGCCAACACTGCTATATATTTGCTGTAGTTATGATTGAGTGCATCAGCAGGGGTGATGACATCTAAATTATAGTTTTGCCCAAGGAATTGACCTTGGATGTTAGCTTCCTTAAGTCCTTGCTGAACACCGAGTAGGGCGCTGTGATCTTGTGCCCCAACATAGGCGAAATCGATTTCAATTGTTTCTGCAGAAACGTAGAAAGAGGTAAAAAATAAGAGATTTAGGCTGACAAGCAGCAGTTTAATATTTTTCTTTAACATAAGGTTATTATCTCTATTTATTCAGTTAGTTATGATTATTGATTGAAAAATATTCCAGGTTTATCTCGCTTAGAGCAGTATCAATAGCTTGCGTGTTTTCATGAATGGATTGAAGTCGGTTACCTCGTTAACCATACATCGTATGACATCAGACTGTAACGTAAATTCAATCCAGAGGGGAGAGGAGTTTTGCCCTTAATCTAATGGGAGGATTGCCAGTGTTTGCGGCGGCGATAAATGGTTGCGCGGTTAATGTTTAAAACCCTTGCTGCTTTGCTGATATTGCCGCCAGTTTGAATCAGTGTCTTTCTTATCAGTTCGTCTTCATTGTAGCGAAGACTTGCAGATGTGTTACCAGCACACATACTGCTGGTGAAGACAATCGCGCAGCCAAGTTGCTTGCCGTCCATACACACAGGCTTTATCAGATAAGGTAGGGGATCCATGGGTATGTTTTGCAGGCTCATTTCACATTCTCTTTCGAGCCCGTCCCTGAGACAGGATTCAACGTTAAGCCAGAGTTTTGGAAGACTTAGAGTGAATGGAATCTTCAATAAATTCGGTGAAGA
>CAZDFI010000067.1:7047-13869 GCA_964504725.1 uncultured Enterobacteriaceae bacterium | reverse complement strand
GCCATTCTTGGAATGCATAAGATCCAGGAACGTCCAGTTGCCGAGAATGGAGAGGTGGTGATCAGGCCCATGATGTATCTGGCGCTGTCTTACGATCATCGAATCATTGATGGACGTGAAGCCGTGCAATTCCTGGTTTCGATTAAAGAGCAAATAGAAGACCCTACAAGACTTTTACTGCAAATTTAGACCCCCGATATATTAACCAGCGGAATGAAAAACAAGTAAATGAAAAATTACGATGTCATCGTTATTGGTGCCGGGCCCGGAGGTTATATCGCTGCCATTCGCTGTGCTCAATTAGGACTTTCAACCGCTTGTGTAGAGTGCTGGAGCAAAGCAAACGGGAAACCTGCACTGGGAGGCACTTGCCTGAACGTCGGTTGTATCCCCTCTAAGGCCTTATTAGATTCATCACACCAATTTTCACACCTTAAAAATAATGCTGCAGATCACGGTATTAATGTTTCAGGTGCCCGCATGGATGTGCCCAGGATGATCGCGCGGAAAGATAAGATCGTGCAGATGCTGACACAGGGTATTACCGGTTTATTAAAAAAGAATAATATCGACCTGTTGCATGGTCGCGGACAGATCACATCACAAGATGAATCAGGACACACCCGTATCGATGTCTTGCCTCCCACAAGTGAAGGAGGAGAGAAAATCACGGCTTATGCCAAACACATTATTATTGCAACAGGATCTGAGGCAACAAAAATCCCACCCGCAAAAGTAGATAACGACAGGATCGTTGACTCCACCGGTGCACTTGCTTTTGATGAAACACCCAGAAAGCTGGGCGTCATAGGTGCGGGAGTCATTGGTCTTGAACTGGGAAGTGTCTGGAGCCGTTTAGGATCTGAAGTAGTTATCCTTGAAGCATTGGACTCATTTCTCGAGCCTGTTGACAATCAACTTTCTGATGAAGCCTATAAAATTCTCAGCAAACAAGGACTTGATATCAGACTCGGAGCAAAAGTGACGGGTACAGGCACAAATAATCAGGAGGTCATCGTCGTCTACGAAGATGCTGAAGGCAAACATCAAATCAGCTTTGACAAATTAATTGTGGCAGTAGGTCGTACGCCAAATACACAGGGTCTTGGCGCTGAAAATTCTGGTTTGACGCTGGATGAAAGAGGATTTATTCAAGTTGATGATCAATGCCAAACTAATCTGCCGAATGTTTATGCGATAGGAGATGTTGTCAGAGGTCCCATGCTCGCCCACAAGGCATCGGAAGAAGGCGTGGCTGTTGCCGAGCGAATAGCGGGGCAATCCGGTCATATCAATTACCGGACGATTCCATGGGTCATTTACACCTGGCCCGAAATTGCCTGGGTGGGAATGACGGAACAGGCACTTCAGAACAGTGGGATTGATTATAAAATCGGCACATTTCCTTTTGCTGCCAATAGCCGCGCAAGGACCTCGGGAGACACAGCGGGCATGGTCAAGATACTGGCTGATAGCCAGAGCGATAGAATCCTCGGTGTTCATATGCTTGGACCAAATGCATCAGAACTCATCTCCGAAGCCGTATTAGCCATGGAATTTGATGCCAGTAGCGAGGATATCGCCCGAACCATTCATGGTCATCCCTCTCTTTCAGAAGCAATACACGAGGCAGCGCTGAACGTAGATAATCGCGCGCTTCATATATAAATCAGCAAGCTGTTACATTCGCTTAATTCACTATCCAGCTAGCGCTGGAGTCAATTCAAAGTTTCTGTTAACATCCTAGAAATTTTTGTGCACTGCAGCGTAAATTGGGGTGCACACCATACAATTATTATTAACTCAATGTGAAACTCATAAATTTGTGAGCATGAAGTGCCACATTATAATTTGGAGAAAGAGGACATGTCAGAGAAAGTTGTTATCGTTGCCGCTGGCCGAACTGCAGTCGGAACTTTTGGCGGATCATTAGCGGGTATACCAGCCCATTCACTGGGAGCAACAGTTATCTCCGGTGTACTAGATCGAGCTGGCCTTAAACCTGAACAAGTAGACGAAGTTATCTTCGGTCACGTATTAACAGCGGGCACTGGTCAGAACCCGGCAAGACAAGCTGCCATTGCCGCAGGGATTCCAGAAACTACACCGAGTATGACCATCAACAAGGTCTGCGGCAGCGGTCTGAAAACAGTCCATCTAGCTGCACAGGCCATTATGTGCGGTGATGCAGACATCATCGTTGCCGGTGGACAAGAAAATATGAGTATGTCTCCACATTTTCTGCCTAAATCTCGCAATGGTCAAAAAATGGGGGACTGGAAATTACAGGACTCCATGATCGTTGATGGCCTGTGGGATGCATTCAACAATTACCACATGGGCGTCACAGCAGAAAATATCGCCAAAGAATTTGAAATCTCACGCGAAGAACAGGATGAATTTGCCGCCGCCACCCAGAATAAAACGGAAGCTGCTCAGGCAGCAGGTAAATTTGATGACGAAATTATTCCAGTTGAAATTCCTCAACGCAAGGGTGACCCAATTATATTTGATAAAGATGAATTTCCACGCGCGGGTGTCACAGTGGAGGGCCTGGGCAAGATGCGCCCTGCTTTCGATAAGGAAGGCACGGTTACCGCTGCCAATGCCTCAGGACTTAATGATGGGGCTGCGGCTGTCGTCGTAATGTCGGAGAGTAAGGCCAAAGAATTGGGCCTGGAACCATTAGCCACTATCGCTGCTTACTCTAGCGCGGGCGTCAGCCCAGCCATCATGGGTACGGGGCCGATTCCCGCAACTCAGAAATGTCTGGAAAAAGCAGGTTGGAGCCATGAAGAACTGGATCTGGTTGAAGCAAATGAGGCTTTTGCTGCACAGGCAATATCAGTCAATAAAGGTATTGGTTGGGATACAGATAAAGTAAACGTCAATGGTGGTGCTATCGCTCTGGGACACCCCATTGGTGCTTCTGGTTGCCGTATACTGGTCACCCTTCTTCACGAAATGAAACGTAGCGATGCTAAAAAAGGTTTGGCCACACTGTGTATTGGTGGTGGTCAAGGTGTTGCGCTAGCGGTCGAGAGGTAAGCACAATGTCAAATCTAAAAGGTAAAGTAGCATTAGTCACAGGTGGAACGGGCGGTATCGGCGCTGCAATTTGTATCAAGCTTGCCTCATCCGGCGCCAAGGTTGCAACGAATTATCGTAATGAAGAAAAGGCCAAAGCCTGGCAAGCAGAAGTCGAAAAGGCAGGTCATGATATTGCTATCTATCAGGCTGATGTTTCTGATTTTGATGCCTGTCAATCATTGATAGAGCAGGTGAAAAAAGATCTTGGGCCGATTGACATTCTTGTTAATAATGCTGGGATCACAAAAGATGGCATGTTCAAGAAGATGAGCAAGGAAAAGTGGGATAGTGTCATGAACATCAATCTTGATGGTCTGTTTAATATGACAAAACCTGTTATTGAAGGTATGACTGATCGTGGTTGGGGACGTATTATTAATATCTCTTCAATTAATGGACAGAAAGGCCAACTGGGTCAGACAAATTATGCCGCTTCCAAAGCTGGAATGCATGGTTTTACCATGGCGTTGGCACAGGAAGTCGCCCGTAAAGGAGTCACTGTCAATACAGTGTCTCCTGGATATATCGCAACAGAGATGGTGATGGCTGTTGCTGAAGAAATCCGTAACCAGATTATTGCAGGCATTCCAACTAACCGTCTGGGCACCCCTGAAGAAATTGCTGCATTGGTTGATTTCCTGGCCTCAGAAGAAGCTGGCTTTGCCACTGGTGCTGACTTTTCAATGAATGGTGGGCAACACATGATGTAATTATTACTACTTGGTCTTGTTTCAGGATATTATCTGGATCAAGATCGGGATAATACCGATTAACACTGTATAACAACAGGTCAATGAGTATGGGCAATACTAATACACGCATTATTAAGAAATATCCTAATCGTCGTTTGTATGACACGGAGCTCAGCAAATACATTACACTTGAAAATGTTAAGCAATTAGTAATTGATAATATTGATTTCTGTGTTAAGGACGTCAAATCGGATGAGGATCTGACTCGGGGTATCTTGCTACAAATTATTTCAGAGCAGGAACACGATGGAGAGCCATTTTTTTCAGCGTCGGCGTTATCACAAATCATCCGTTTTTACGATGATTCCATGCAAGGTGTTGCGGGCGATTTCATCCAGAGAAGTCTTGAATTATTTGTAGATCAACAAAAACAGTTACAGGATACTGTGACAAGCAATCCACTGACTGCCATGAATGAAATTACAGAAAAAAATCTCAAGATGTGGCAGGACATGCAAGAAGGTTTTTTTAAAGCTGCAGGCATGAATTCAGAAAAAAAATAAACTAAAAAATATCTTTTTACCCGGACGGTAATTTTTCCAAAATTTCTATAAACACCCAATACAATAGGGACCCATTAGTGTGGGCAAACAATTTACACAAGGCGACTTTTTATATATGTTTACAGAATTTAATAAGCAACTAGAAAAGAACCAGACAATGATGATTGAAAACTGGAACAAACCCATGGAAGTTACCATGAAATCATTTTTCCAGTTTGCAGAAATGGCGAATGATGCGATGAATCAGCTTGCTAAACAACATACAGCAGCCTTTGATTCATTTTTTCCTCAGGTTTCGAAGCCTGATAATTCAGGTGTATTCGCTGTTGAAGGCACAGTGACTACAAACTTCGACACGGGCCACGTTGCTGTCGTCACTGGTGGTATCGGTGGCATTGGTACCGATATATGCAGGAGTCTTGCCAGGCATGGCAACAAAGTGATTGCGACCTACATTTCTTTTGATGCAGAACGCGCCATTCAATGGCAAAAAGAACTGCTTGAAGAGGGTCTGGATATTCATACGGTCGAATGCGATGTAACAAATTTCAAAGCATGCAAAAAAATGGCAAAAGAACTGGAATTAAAATACGAAAGGGTTGATATTCTTGTTAACTGTGCCGGCATTACACGTGATGCGACATTGAGAAAGATGGAAGAAAAAAACTGGCATGCTGTTCTGGATACAAACCTTGACAGTGTCTTTAATGTTACGCGTAGTTTTATCAATGGCATGGTCAATCGTCAGTATGGCAGAATTATCAATATATCATCAGTCAATGGCCATAAAGGTCAATTTGGACAAACCAACTACTCTGCTGCCAAGGCCGGTATGGTAGGCTTTACAAAATCTCTGGCCAGAGAACTTGCCGATGATGGCATTACTGTGAATACCGTTTCACCTGGCTATGTTGGCACCAGCATGGTGGAAGCCATGCCAAAAGATATTATAGAGAGCATTGTCGCTAAAATACCGCTTGGCAGACTGGCTAAGCCCTCTGAAATTGGTGATGCCGTTGCGTTCCTAGCACACAAGAACTCTGGCTATATCACTGGTTCAGACATCTCCGTCAATGGAGGTTTATTTATGGGTTAAGTTTTGCATTAGTACGTCTCTTCAGAGACCCCTACACATGATAGGGCCTGATATTCAAATAATAGCAAAATCTTTAATTATGGTTTTTAACACCAAGCGCCTCAGTAGTCGTGTACATAGTCGCATTTTTGCTCCTCGGCAATTGCTCATGCATTGCTCGGTCTTCGTTCCTGACGCGACTCTACCGCCCACATCCATGTGGACGTCTAATAAGTTAGATCCCGTAGTAATTGCAGGCATGGGACATCATGAATGAATCCAAAGATGAAGTGACTGCATTCATTGAGAAAACCGCAAAAGAAGTTGCCGACAACATCGAAATCATTAAGGCTGCTTAATCATTACAAACGATTAAGGCAAAACTTACCTATTAGGGGAATTAATGATGACAGATGATATAACAAAGCAATGGAACGAAATTTCCAGGGCCGCAATCGCGTCAATGAAAGAACTGGGTAACATCAATACCAGAGTGATTGAAAAACTGACAGAGCAACAGTTGTCTGTACTCAATACCTGTTTGGAAGCAAGTCAGAAAGAAATTGAAATGGCCGCTTCTGGTAAAAATGCACAGGATCCTCAAACCCTGTTAGCAGCGCAGGCTGAGTTAACGGCCGAATACAATAGTAAACTCATGGAAATTGTGCAGTCAACCGGAGTGATTCTAAAAGATTGTAATAGTGAAATTACTAGTTGGGCTGATAAAGGCATGAATGTCACATCAAAAGCTGCTCTTAAAACAGGCAAGAAAACTGCAAAGAAAAAGACCAAGAAAAAAGCCGTAAAGAAATAAGTAGTTTCTCTGTCAGGAACAAAAAACCGGGTAGCTACCCGGTTTTTTTATGCATTGCTCAAAGTTAAAGCCAGGGTCTTTAGACTAAGTCCTTTCGTCCAACCATTGACCCACTGCGGGAGGAATCATAGCCTGTGCTTTACCACTTACGTAGATACCGATATGCCCTCCAGGGAATTCAAGCTCTGTATAATCCTTGCTTGAAACACAGCCCCCCAACGCCTTTGAAGAATCCGGGGGAACCAGATGGTCATTCCGAGCATAGATGTTCAGTACTGGAACCGTAATGTTTTCTAAATCTACTGTATCATCACCTATTTTGACAGTGCCTTTCACCAGACCATTTTCCTGATAGAACTGTTTGGTAAATTGCCTGATGGTCTCAGCGGCTTGATCAGGACTATCAAAGATCCATTTTTCCATACGCATAAAGTTACGTAATTTTTCTGTATCATCCAGAATACTAACCAGATCAACATACTTCTGCCCCATCAACTGAAAAGGTTTCATAGATAAATATGCAGAATTCATATCATCACCGGGGATATTGCCTTCGGTATCAATAAGTAAATCTACATCAACGTGACG
>CAZDFI010000067.1:1471-7037 GCA_964504725.1 uncultured Enterobacteriaceae bacterium | reverse complement strand
CCATCTTGCTCAGTAGATCATTCTTTGTATGAAAATCTACCGGTGTGACGGTGGTGATAATATTTTTAATCTTTTCCTGATGTAATGCGCTGTAGCAAAGACTAAATGTGCCGCCCTGACAGATACCCAGGATATTGATTTTATCAATACCATGTTTCTCACGTATTACATCAACACAATTATTGATATATCCATTAATGTAATCTTCCATTGTTAAATAGGCATCTCCGGCATCTGGGTAACCCCAGTCAACCAGGTAGACATCTACGCCTGCATTCAGCAGGCCCTGTATCATTGAACGACCTTCCTGTAAATCAGCCATATAGGGGCGATTCACAAGCGCATAGACAATCAATAGCGGGATAGGATTTTGTTTTTCAACGCGAGGTTTGTAATGATACAGCACCATCTTGTCTTCTTTATAGATGGCCTCCTTTGGTGAAATACCATCTTCAAGTTCGCCAATCTTGGTTAAGGTATTCAGGCCTTGTGCAAGCTTGCCATTAAAATCAGATATTTCCTGAACAATTTCATCAGGTCTCATTTGAAAAGGAATCACGTTTTCTGCTCCTGTACACGTAAATGTCGATACTTTAAATATCGATTATAATCGGTTTGTCACTGGAAGTTTTTTTAGCCGTTTTCTTCGATATCTTCTTGGTAACTTTCTTTTTAGCTTTCTTCCTGGTATTAGTTAGACGAGGTTTTGCTGGTGAAGATGATTTTTTCTCGCCTTCTATCAATTGACGTAAGGCCTGCAGTTCATTCTCTAGCGCTGTAATTTTTGCATTAGATTTCGACTGGCCTCGTTTCATTTCCTGAACACGCTTTAAGACTGTATTCATACCCTGGCGTGTTGGCATATTCAATTTTGCCAATATCTTATCCATCACTTTGCCTTGATGTTGTTTAACAGCAAGTAAGGCATTTGTCAGTCGACCATAAAGGTCTGAATATTCATCTGTGTAAACAAGTTCGGCGTAGGCCTTTTCATTACACTCGACCCATAGGTCGTAGATTTCGCGTAGACTGTTTATTTCCTCTCCTTGTTCTGCCATTTCCAGAATTCTGAGACGCATCGCTTCTAATGCATCAATACCGACCTTGCTCAGCTGTGCTTGATATTCACCGGAAACTTGTTGATATTCACTTATAAGTTTGATGCCGTTCTGCATCTGCGCCTGTGCTTCGCGATCAGGCCCAAAACCGGGTACTGACAATAATTTATCGAAGGAGGATGTCATTTCTGCTATTTTGAATTGTTCTTTATCAAACCCACTCATCATGAAAGGTACGCTTGTAAATGCACCTTGTATGCCTGCATTACCACCTTCTAACATAGACTTCATTGACTCAAAGTTATCATTCAACACCTTTTGCCAGTCTTCAGACTGTTTACTGACATCATTCATTCCTTCGAGAATTTTATTGAACTGTTCTCCCATAAAATAAAAAGCCTGACCCTGCTGCATCATCTTGTTATAGAAATCCTGGTTCTGGCCAGATAGAGAAGGTGACGCTGATTTCCACCAGCTACTCATCGCTTCATACATTGGATGTATTGCAGAAGATGAATCCGGCATGAACTGCTGAAAAGAATTCCAGGCTTCCATATATTGCTTCTGATTCTGAAACCAGTCTGGTTGACTGTTCATACCGATACTATTCATCCAGTCTGTATTCCAGAAAGGAAATTTTATTTTGTCTTTCATAATTTTATATCCTGAAAATATTTTCATTCGTCTCGGACAGACTCTTGCACCCGAACGACATCTTAACCCTGATTGTGACCCATGCTACTATGCAAAATGTTGCACTGCATAACTCATCAATTATTACGCAACCATCACTAAATCTCTACGTTACTCAAAATAAACACCCACATTCCTGACGAACAGAAATGTGGGCTTTTTAAGAGAAGGAGATAACTTTTATGCTGCTTTTTTGGCAGGTTTTTTAGTTGCGTCTTTGACCGTGGTTGCTTTGGCAGACTGTTTTACAGGAGCTGCCTTAGAAGCGATTGTTTTTTCAAACAAATTTGTTGCCTCATCACGTGTTTGTGTAAAAATTTCAACAGCCTGATGGATAAAACCTGTCATTTTTTCACTGTAATCATTTGCAAACTCGGTACCACTTGCGAGGGTATCATTAATATTTGTCTTTTCACTCAATGACTTAGCTCGATCAATGCTGGATTCCATGTTTGTACTGATAAAATCAAACTGTAAATCAGTCATTTTACGGACTGCACTGGAGTTGATATCACCCAGATTTTTCATTGTTTCATATGATTTTAATGTAGCTGCCGTGAGTTGCTCTACAATTTGCTTTTCCATTATCTATTTCCTCAGTTTTGTGCATTGCAATATATTGCGTTGCAACATATCCCTTTAAGATAATTTTGTCAATGACTATTCAACCGATTCTGTGGAGTTTCTTGTGGTTTGATACTTTGATATATAGAAAGACTATTGGAATGATTTAAATCTAGGAAATCTATACTGTGAGAAGTTTAACACCTGATGTACTTAGCTCATCTAGAACAACAGTTTTTCCGGACTATTCTCATATCGTTCCAACGAAGCATTTATTTCATCTTTTGCTGCTTGTGTATCACGCCAACCTTCAATCTTGACCCATTTATTCGGTTCCAAATCCTTATAGTGTTCAAAAAAATGTGTTATCTGGTCTAGTAATGCTGGCTGTACATCCTCGTAAGAATTAACAGAGGAATGAAATTTAGACACGCTATCAATGGGAACGACCATCACCTTGCCATCATTCCCGGCCTCATCAATCATATCCAACAAACCAATCGGGCGGCAGCGCATGACAGAACCATGAATTAATGGCATCGGCGTAGCAACAATAATATCTACAGGATCACCGTCTTCCGCCAATGTTTTTGGTATATATCCATAGTTACAAGGGTAACGCATTGCGGTATTCAAAAATCGATCCACAAACATGGCGCCCGTGTCCTTATCCAACTCATATTTGACGGGTTCACCATTCAAAGGTATTTCAATAATGACATTGACCTCTTCCGGTGGATTTCTCCCAGCATCTACTCTGTCTAGATTCACAAATTTATCCTTGTATATTGTTTTATTTGTTCATGCGGTTTTCAATCAGCTGTTCAACAACCGAAGGATCTGCCAATGTACTGGTATCCCCCAACGCTTCTAGCTCATTTTCTGCGACTTTACGTAATATCCTCCGCATGATTTTGCCTGAACGCGTCTTGGGAAGACCTGGCGCCCACTGTAATAAATCAGGGGACGCAATGGGGCCTATTTCTCTGCGAACTTGTTGAACCAGTTCTTTTCTCAAGTCTTCGCTTTCTTCAACCCCAGACATCAAGGTCACATAGGCATAAATTCCCTGCCCTTTAATATGATGAGGATATCCGACGACGGCCGCCTCTGCGACCGCATCATGCAGCACCAGTGCACTTTCAACTTCTGCCGTTCCCATGCGGTGGCCCGACACATTCATCACATCGTCAACCCGGCCCGTGATCCAGTAATAACCATCTTCGTCACGCCTTGCGCCATCACCTGTGAAATAACACCCTGGATACTTTTTAAAATAGGTTTCAATAAATCGATCATGATCGCCATAAATTGTACGCATTTGACCGGGCCAGGATCGCTTGATAACTAAATTACCTGACGCAGTTCCTTCCAGTTCATTTCCCTCATCATCAACAATCGCAGGCTCAATGCCAAAAAATGGTCGTGTAGCTGAGCCTGGTTTCAGATCAGTCGCCCCAGGTAACGGCGTAATGAGATGTCCCCCCGTTTCCGTTTGCCACCAGGTATCTACAATGGGGCATTGACCATTACCAATGACATTGTAATACCACTCCCAGGCTTCCGGATTAATCGGCTCACCGACAGAACCTAAAATTCGCAAACTGGAACGATCCGTTTTAGTTACAAACTCATCACCCTGCCCCATCAACATACGAATCGCAGTTGGTGCCGTATAAAATGTGTTCACTTTCCATTTATCCACTACTTGCCAGAAGCGACTGGCATCGGGGAAGTTCGGTACCCCTTCAAACATCAATGACGTGGCACCATTGGCAAGGGGTCCATAAATAATATAAGAGTGACCTGTGACCCAACCTACATCTGCAGTACACCAGAAAATTTCACCTTCCTGATAATCAAAAACATACTTATGCGTCATTGCGACATACAATAAATAACCGCCCGTGGTATGTAATACACCTTTTGGTTTGCCGGTTGATCCTGAGGTATAAAGAATGAATAAAGGATCTTCTGAGTCCATCTCTTCCGGTGGACATTCGGGCGATGCCGCCGCTACGGCTTCGTGATACCAAACATCTCGATCATCATTCCAGTCAATATCACCACCTGTCCGCTTGACGACAATACATGTATTCACATTGGGACAACCAGCCATACCTTTGTCGGCATTGGCCTTTAATGGAATTTGTTTCTTACCGCGTAAACTGTAATCACTGGTAATCACAACCTGGCAGTCTGAGTCATTAATACGATCGCGTAATGCATCAGGAGAAAACCCTCCAAATACGATAGAATGAACCGCGCCAATACGGGTACAGGCCAACATCGCAACTGATGCTTCAGGAATCATGGGCATATATAAGCAAACCCGATCGCCTTTTTTTACACCACGTGCTTTTAGCACATTGGCAAAACGACAGACTTCTTCATGTAATTCCTTGTAGGTAATCTGGCGGTCTTCTTCAGGGTCATCACCTTCCCAAATAATTGCAACCTGGTCCCCTCGTGTTTCCAGATGCCTATCGAGACAATTATAGGAAACATTCAGTTTAGCGCCTTCAAACCATTTGATATTTACGTTATCCCCAAAATCACATGATTGAACCTTGTCCCACCGCCTGGACCAGCTTAAAAATTTATCAGCTTGTTCTGCCCAAAATTCATCAGGATAATCGATTGATTTTTGATACATTTCCAGATATTGCTCATTATTGATATGAGCATTTTTTTTCATAGATTCAGGAACTTGGTATGTTTTAATTTCGGACATCGGCTTTCTTTCCTTCTGGTTAATTCAATTAATCACCTTGAAGATACAGGTGATTAATCAAATTGATTATTGTTTAAATCAAACTTTACTTAGGCATGCCTAAAACGACTTATAGCCCTTGGACACAACGATGTAGATATTTTCCCTGAAAAGTGCACCTAACAATAATCCATTATTAACAATTTCTCAAAATAAGATTAACCTGTATTGGCTATGGGATTATTTTTTATTGGTCTGTGTCAAAGTTTCGTTGCTTTTTGCAACACAATGGACATTAGAAATTCCAGAACAAAGGATCACTGAAGATAAGCTGTAATATTTCGTTACCCTTTTGAATGACATTTAATTACTCGATCATTATCTTTCAGAAATCTCACTCTACATGCAATCGCAGAGGAGCTTTTTCCGATCGTACATCCTGTACATGGTCTCTCCTGCGCATCCATGCGCCCGCGACATACAGTACATCCTGTACATGGTCTCTCCTGCGCATCCATGCGCCCGCGACATACAGTAC
>CAZDFI010000067.1:0-1371 GCA_964504725.1 uncultured Enterobacteriaceae bacterium | reverse complement strand
ATCCTGTACATAAAAAAGGGTGCAGGAAGTGGTTTCCTGCACCCCTTACGACCTACTTGTCAGACTAAACTATTTGGCGATCACTTCTACCCGTCTATTCTGGGCACGGCCTTCGCTAGTGTCGTTAGATGCAACCGGATTGCTGGCGCCTTTACCTACCGAACTCATTCGCGAAGCTGCAACACCGCTAGAGCTTAGATGATTAACAACCGCTTGGGCACGACGTTGTGATAAATCATAGTTATAGGAATCAGATCCTGTACTGTCCGTGTGCCCCTCTACAGTTAAATGAGCACTTGGGTTGGCTTTGATCGCTGTTAATGCACCATCCAGAATGGATTTAGCTTCACTGGTCAACTTTGCACTATCAAAGGCAAAATGAACACCTTCCAGTCTGGCAAGCACCATTGCACAGCCGTCAGTATAAACCACCGTACCAAGTGGCGTTTCAGGACACTGGTCAAGATGATCAGGCACACCGTCTCCATCACTGTCGATACCACAACCCTTACTATCCACCGTTACACCAGCAGGTGTATTCCAGCAGTTATCATGTTCATCAATCACACCATCACCATCAGAATCCCACACAGCTGCTGCGGGGGCTGAAACAGGTGCTGGTGCTTCTACGACACCACCACACATCGGATCTGTCATTCCGTGAGCGCCTTGCCAGCAGCTCCCGGCCCCATTGGTCCAGATCTTTCCACCTGAGTTACTCCAATAGGTGGTTTCATCAGCAACCGCCTCGCGACTTTCTATAACACTACCCACTGAAAACAGCAGTAACACGATTAATGTATAAGGTAATTGTAATTGTTTCATTATTTAGCGCCCCTTAAAAATTACTTGGATGGATTATTATTCTCAATTTTTATTTTCTATCTTTTCTTGAGAGTATAGTAAATAACATTTCTAATGCTTTATTTAAGTGAACTGGATCACATTATCTCCTCTTAAATTGAATACTATCTTCTGGTATAACGCCCTTCAACATATTTATCCACGATCTCACGGAATTCCTCGGCTATATTATCTCCTCTGAGAGTCATTGCCTTCTTGCCATCAATAAATACCGGGGCGGTGGGGGACTCTCCTGTTCCCGGTAGACTAATACCTATATCCGCATGTTTGCTTTCACCCGGACCATTCACCACACAACCCATAACTGCCATAGTCATGTCCTCAACACCAACGTATTTCTCCCGCCAGATTGGCATCTGGCTTCGGGCATATGCCTGGATAGAGTTTGCAAGTTCCTGAAATACGGTACTGGTTGTCCTGCCACAACCCGGGCATGCCGTGACCAACGGTGTAAATGATCGCAAGCCCATGGTTTGCAGCATTTCCTGAGCAACTATCACTTCATTG
>CAZDFI010000066.1:10099-14257 GCA_964504725.1 uncultured Enterobacteriaceae bacterium | reverse complement strand
AAAAATCGTATCTCTTGTAATACCTTCTAATGCGGAGGTCAGATCGGGTGTATAAAGAACGCCGTTTCGGGCAATGAAAATATTTTCACCACTGCCTTCTGTGACATATCCTTCATTATCAAGCAACAGGGCTTCATCATAGCCACAGTCCAGAGCCTCTTGCAATGCCAGCATTGAGTTAAGGTAGTTGCCGTTGGCTTTGGCTTTGCACATTGTTATATTAACGTGGTGACGGGTATAAGAAGAGGTTCTGATACGAATGCCTTTTTCCAGACCTTCACTGCCAAGATAAGATCCCCAGGTCCAGGCGGCAATCATCACGTGAACCTTCAGATTATCAGCTCGCAGACCCATACCTTCTGATCCATAAAAACACATAGGCCGGATATAAGCCGAATCAAGATTATTTTTCTCCACTGCCTCAAGGCACGCTCTATTGATGGTCTCTTTATCAAAAGGCATCGGCATACCAAGAATATGAGTTGAGCCAAATAGCCGATCAGTGTGCGCCTGAAGGCGAAATATGGCGGTGCCCTTTTCAGCATGATAGGCACGTACGCCTTCAAATGCGCCCATGCCGTAGTGCAGGGTATGTGTAAGGACGTGGATTTGTGCCTCTCTCCAGGGAACAAACTCTCCATCCATCCAGATCACGCCATCTTTATCATCCATTGTCATGGATATCTCCTCGTAAATTGCTCTGTATTTTAATCATTATTGTTTTATGTAAACAGCGTATTCCATCATAAATCCATTACAAGTAACAGAGTTTGGGTATAATCCATGATTAATCATCGGGTTTAAAACATTATGTCGGAATCAAGAATAAAAGAGATATCATCGCAGCAAGCATGGGAAATTCTTGAAGGTGATCCACAGGCAGTCTTACTGGATGTTCGAACCAGCGTGGAATATGAATATGTCGGACACCCTCTCAATGCTCTGCACATCCCCTGGATGGACGCACCTGACTGGAATGTCGATGCAGAATTTGTCAATAAAGTCCGTGAAGCGTTGATGAAGCGAACAGGAACAGATCAGGATCCCGGATCCATCGCCATATTAACAATATGTAGAAGCGGCAAACGCTCACTGGCGGCAGCGGAAGAGCTTGTTCAGCAGGGGTTCAATAATCTTTATAACATCGAAGACGGATTCGAAGGCAATCTGGATAACAATAAACATAGAAATACAGTTAACGGGTGGAGGGTTGCAAGCTTACCGTGGGAGCAATCTTGAGGCGGTTTTGATGTATAAAAGTTTTTAATCAGATAGCGTTGTCTAGCACATGCATAAATATTTAATTCAGCCATGTGTCAACCTTGCGCGAAATATTTGGTCTGGAACCCGGTTTGCCTTGTTCATCCCTACCGGTCTATGGCATTTCAGGTTTGGCTTCACACAGCTTGCTTTATTATTAATACTTTCCTTTGTATTGTCATTTGCTTATGACTATTGGGACACTTCTCCAAATAATATTTTCAATATTTATGGCCTGACATATCAGGCGACACTGTATCTGTTGTTTTTTGTAAGTGTCGCGATCATTGCACAAATAGAAAAAGATATGGCAAGCATAATTAATGTCATGATTATTTTTCTTGCCTTTGTTCCAGCCGTTTGGAGTATCTATCTGTTTGTTGACTGGATCGCAGAAAAACAAATATGGTTTGACCCTGTCGAGACAAGCTGGACAATTTTTGGCCTTTATCTCGCATGGTATCTGGCAATCATATATAGATGCATTCGCAAGTATTATCACACGGCCGTTTATAGATCCTTTTTGTTAGTTACTTTATATGGCGTTATCAATTATGTTCCCTTGTTTCAACTGCCACAGCAGTCGCTTTGGTATCACGATTACTCGGTTGAAACAAAATCTACAGACATAAATGAGGATATAAATATAGAAAATACCTTCTATCGTCAAAATGACTTAATCAAAAAGGCGGCAGATAATCTGTCACCGGAAAGAACCGGGCTGACTGATTTATATTTCCTGGGGTTCGCAGGCTATGCTGATGAAGATGTATTTATGAATGAAGCGAAGCTTGCGAAACAAGTGTTTGATACTCGATTCGACACCAAAGACAGGTCGTTGTTGTTAATTAATAATTCGAAAACGGTAGAAAAACTACCTTTGGCAAATGCACATAATCTTGAATCGGCGTTAATGGCACTAGCTGAGACCATGAATCCGGAAGAAGACATTCTGTTTCTTATGCTGTCTTCCCATGGCTCCAAAGATCACAAACTATCAATCGATTATTATCCGTTGCAGATGAACGATATTGATCCTGGCAAGATCAAAAAGATACTGGATAACTCCGGAATTAAATGGCGAGTAATCGTTGTTTCCGCTTGTTATTCCGGTGGTTTTATTGAGGCATTAATTGATGAAAACACACTGATCATGACAGCCTCTGACAAAGATAAGAGTTCGTTCGGTTGCGGGCATGATGGTGATTACACCTATTTCGGAGAAGCCCTGTTTGGCAAACACCTGAGAGTCGAACGCGATTTTTTAACGGCATTTTACGCTGCAAAACAGGACATTGAAGCACGGGAAACAGAGGAATCACTTGAGTCCTCCATGCCACAAATCAGGATCGGCAGGAATATTGAAAAACAATTATTGTTGCTTACTGATCGTCTTGAGTGAATGTTTCCGTGCGTGTTGGTAATCTGAGGCTGAAAAAAAGACCTGCCTCAAACAATAGCCAAATTGGAAGCGCCAGCAATACTTGGGAAATGATATCTGGTGGCGTTAATAACATCCCCAGAACAAAAGCAGCAACAATGACATAAGGTCTGTTTCTTTTTAATGCTTCAACCGATGTAAAACCACTCCAGATTAAGAGCACAGTTGCTACGGGCACTTCAAATGCCAGACCAAAGGCAAAAAATATTTTCAGGACAAAATCCAGATAACTACTAATGTCCGTCATTACTGCAACACCCTCGGGCGTGACAGCAATAAAAAAACCAAAGATTAATGGGAATACCACAAAGTATGCAAAGGCAGTTCCTGCATAGAACAACAGAATGCTGCTAATAAGCAAAGGTCTGGCAAAACGTTGTTCCTGTTGATAAAGACCCGGCGCGATAAAACCCCAAATCTGAGCGAGTAGATATGGCATGGCAATAAAGATGGCAGAAAACAAGGTAAGCTTGAAGGGTGCCATAAAAGGTGACGCCACTTCCGTCGCAATCATAGTGCTTCCGGATGAAAGCTGTTCAACCAGAGGCGCCGCAATCAGACTATAAATATCATTAGCAAAATAAAATAAACCTGAAAAAACAATCAGGATCGCGCACAGCCCTTTTAGAAGTCTCGAGCGTAATTCTATGAGATGCGCTACGAAAGGTTGTGCCTCGCGCGGGTCTTCCTCAATGGGATCATCATCAATAGCATTGTTCTTATTGGTTTCGTTTAAATTATTTGCTGACATATTAAGTTTCAGCGGCCTGAATCTTTGTCAGCGCGATTCGATTTTGTAGAAAAATCAGGATCTTGATCCGGTGCATTTTTTATCAGATCATCAAGATCATTAAGCTGTTGCTTAAAGGCCTTGCCTTCGTCTTTCAATAATTCCTGTTTTAATTCTCTTTGCAGGTTGTTTATCAAGCGGCGAAATTTGCCAAGCCATTTCCCTGCTTGTTGAGCAAAAGCGGGAAGATTGTCCGGACCTACAACCAGTAGTGCGACGGTCGCGATCATGACAAGTTCCCAAAAACCGATATCAAACATAGAAGGTTACTTCGAGGATTATATGAACTGTATTGTATGTAATAAAAATTTTTTGCCCCTTACTGATGAAGTGAAGATTTTTAGCGCCAGTGTAAGGGTCAAATTATCAGGAAAATAATTTTATCATTGAGCTTAATTGCCTGGTTTTTCATCTGGTATCTTATCAACCTCACCTTCAATGATTGATCCTTTGTTTTCTTTGTCCTGGCTGCTATTTGTGGTCTCAGACTGTTCCAATTCGTCTGCGTCTTTCATTGCACCGCGAAAACTTTTAAGGGCACCGCCTAAATCACCACCCAGGTTACGTAGTTTTTTTGTGCCGAAAAGCAAAATGACAATGACCAGGACGATAATTAATTCTGTGATGCCGAAACTCATATTTTATCTCCACGTTCATTCGATAGTTA
>CAZDFI010000066.1:0-10089 GCA_964504725.1 uncultured Enterobacteriaceae bacterium | reverse complement strand
TTGCGACTGGCTTTTTCTTCAAGCCCTGACAAGCCAAACCTTTGTTCCAGTTCTGATAATATGTCGTCAGGACTCAAACCTTGTTGCGCCAACATGACAAGTGTGTGAAACCATAAGTCTGCTGTCTCATGGATTATAGCGGTTTTTTCACCTGATTTTGCAGCAATCACGACTTCCGTTGCTTCTTCGCCAATCTTTTTCAGGATTTCATCCAGGCCTTTATTATAAAGCGAGGCGACATAGGATGAATCTGGATCTGCATTTTTTCTGCTTTCCAGGGTCTGGGCCAGCGCGTTAAGCACATCATCCGTCATGTTTGAAAGTCGCCGTATAATGAAAATATGTTAAAGAGTATTCGAATGATTGTATCGCTGAGGCAGATCTATTTACAGGAATCATTTTTTATAAATTTCTTCAGGATCTTTAATAACAGGATCAGTGATTACCCATTTATTGTTTTCTAGCCGCTGATAAAAGCAACGCGCCCGACCTGTGTGGCAAGCGATGCCGCCCACCTGCTCCACCTTCAATAGCAGTGCATCATTATCACAATCGAGAAGGATTTCCTTGATGATTTGCTGGTGTCCAGAGTCTTCGCCCTTGCGCCAGATTTTCTTTCTCGAGCGAGACCAATAGATTGCTCTACCTTCTGCCTTTGTCAAGGCCAGTGCTTCGCGGCTCATCCAGGCCTGGGTCAAGACATCGCCCGATTGAAAATCCTGGGTAACAACCGTAACCAGACCATCAGTGTTCCACTTTATCGCGTCTAGCCATGCCTCAGTCCCGGAGGAAGACATTTAAATACGTACCTCAATCCCGCGATTGCTCATGACAGCCTTTGCTTCTTGAACAGTATGTTCTCCGAAGTGAAAGATGCTGGCTGCCAATACAGCGTCGGCCTTGCCTTCAAGCACGCCATCAACCAGGTGTTCAAGAGTGCCTACGCCACCGGACGCAATAACGGGGATATTCACGGTTTCACTGATTGCTCTGGTTAATTCCAGATCAAAACCATCGCGTGTGCCGTCTCTATCCATGCTGGTAAGTAATATTTCACCAGCGCCTTGTTGCTCCATCTGCACGGCCCATTCAATTGCATCAATACCAGTGGCATTTCTGCCGCCATGGGTAAAAATTTCCCAGCGCCTGGGCTGGTTTTCTTCTGAAGTGCATTTTGCGTCGATGGCCACAACAATACATTGTGAGCCAAAACGCGCCGAAGCTTCCCCAACAAAATCCGGGTTTTTTATAGCGGCGGTATTGATGCTGATCTTGTCTGCTCCCGCAATTAACATGCGACGTATATCATCCAATGTGCGGATACCACCGCCTACTGTTAGCGGGATAAACACCTGACTCGCAACCTGTTCAACAACATGAACCATAGTATCCCGGTCATCGCTGCTTGCCGTAATATCCAGAAATGTAATTTCGTCAGCACCTTGTTTGTCGTAGCGTCGGGCAACTTCAACAGGATCGCCTGCATCTCTTATTTCAACAAATTTGACGCCCTTGACCACGCGACCAGCATCAACGTCGAGACAAGGGATAATGCGTTTGGCCAATGTCATTTTGCTTGCTCGGTGTAGGTACAGATCTCGTCGGCAAGTTTTTGCGCCTCTGCAAAATCAAGCGTGCCTTCGTAGATCGCCCTGCCCGTGATGGCACCTTCGATACCTTCTTCTGCTACTTCAGAAAGTGAACGGATATCATCAAGGTTGGTAATGCCGCCAGAGGCGATCACGGGGATAGTAATGTGTTTGCATAATTCGACCGTGGCTTCCGTATTGACACTATTCATCATTCCATCACGACCAATGTCGGTAAATATAATAGACACTACACCATCATCTTCAAAATGCTTGGCCATATCATTGACGTCATGATGTGATAGTTTTGACCAACCATCGGTGGCAACCTTGCCATTTTTGGCATCAAGACCAACGATAATGTGGCCGGGAAACTCCAGGCAAACATCCGAAACAAAGTGCGGTGCGGTAATGGCCTTGGTACCGATAATGACATAGTTTACACCGGCATCCAGATAGGCTTGAATCGTATCTGCGTCACGTATTCCGCCGCCAATCTGAATGGGAATATCAGGAAAGGTTTCGGCGATATCATGCACAACACTTGCATTGACAGGGTTGCCTGCCAGCGCGCCATCCAGATCGACCAAATGCAAGCGCCTTGCGCCGGCATCGACCCAGCGTTTAGCCATATCCAGCGGATTTTCTGCATAAACAGTTACGTCGTCCATACGACCCTGGCGCAGACGCACACATTTGCCGTCTTTAATATCAATGGCAGGAATTAAAAGCATCGTTATATCCTATAAAGTAAATCTATGGTTGGTGTTATTAGAAAATTGGTTTAGTGAATAATACCCCTTTTTTAGTGCGCTGAGTCCCAATTATTGCCAGTTCCAATATCGACCAGCAGTGGTACAGACAATTCCGCAGCATGCGTCATTATATTTCTGATTTCAGGTTCAAGTAAATCTACCTCATTTTCAGGAATTTCAAATACCAGTTCATCATGCACCTGCATGATGAGCTTGATGTCGGGATAATCTTTATTCAAGCAGGCCTGAATATCAATCATTGCACGTTTAATGATATCAGCGGCTGTGCCTTGCATCGGGGCATTGATTGCCGTGCGTTCTGCATACTGTCGACGCGCTGCATTACGTGCATTGATTTCAGGCAGGTATAACCGTCGACCAAAAACTGTCTCAACATATCCCTGTTCTCTGGCCTGATCACGGGTTGTTTCCATATAGTTTTTAACAGCAGGATAATGTTCAAAGTAACGAGCAACATAATCTTTGGCTTCGCTCCGTGTAATGCCCAGTTGTTTGGCAAGACCAAAAGGAGACATGCCATAAATCAGCCCAAAATTTATCGCCTTTGCAGCGCGGCGCTGCTCGCTGCTCACTTTATCCAGTTTTATTGCAAAGACTTCGGCAGCTGTTTTCTTATGTACATCTTCATTTTGACTGAAGGCTTCTAGCAGGCCCTGGTCCTGGGAAAGATGTGCCATGATGCGTAATTCTATCTGGGAGTAATCAGCTGCCAGTAGCACACGATCGTGTGGTGCGATAAAAGCCTGCCTGATACGTCGGCCCTCCAAAGATCTTATAGGGATGTTTTGCAGGTTTGGATCGGAAGAAGAGAGTCGACCCGTCGCCGCAACCGCTTGATGATAGGACGTATGTACCCTGCCGGTAGTAGCGCTGATTTGTCCCGGTAATTTATCTGTATAGGTGGTCTTTAATTTACTCAGGCCACGATAATCCAGGATCAATTTTGGTAAATCATAATCCTGAGCCAGTTCCTGCAATACAGATTCGGCCGTTGATGGTTGCCCTTTTGGGGTTTTCGCCAAAATAGGTAGCTGCATATCTTCATAAAGAATTTTTTGTATCTGTTTCGGCGAGCCAATATTGAAAGTCTGCTTTGCCAGATCATGCGCTTGCTGTTCAAGCTCGGCCATTCGAGATTCGAGTTCCCGGCTTTGTTGGGCTAGCATATCTGCGTCGATCATGACTCCGTTGCGTTCTACCTGTGACAACACAGATAGCAGGGGAATCTCTAAAGTTTCATAGACTTGCTGTAACTTTTTATTTTGTTGCAGTTCAGGCCATAAATTCTGGTGAAGCTGTAATGTGATATCGGCATCTTCTGCAGCATAGGGCGAGGCCTGTTCAATTGACACCTGATTAAATGGAATTTGTTTACTGCCTTTGCCGGCAACATCTTCGTAGTGTGTCGTCGTACGCTGTAAATATTTCAGCGCTAGCGAAGCCATGTCATGACGACTGGCTGTGCTGTCTAATACATAGGACTGCAACATTGAATCATGTGCGATACCTTTCAGATTAATTCCATAATTTGCCAGAACATTCTTGTCATACTTCAGATTTTGACCAAGCTTGGGTTTGTCGGCATCTTCAAGCAGTGGCCGAAGTTTTTCCAAAACCAGTTCGCGAGATAACTGTTCCGGAGCACCTTCATAATCGTGTGCGACAGGGATATAAGCGGCTTCGCCCGGCTCAGTTGAAAAGGAGAGGCCAACCAGTTGCGCCTCCATGTAGTCGAGACTGGTGGTCTCCGTGTCAACAGTAACCAGCTCAGACTGCTCGAGTTTTTTTATGTAACGATCCAGGTCGCTTAACGTGAGTATCGTTTCATATTCCTGCTTATCTGTGGTTATGATATTTAAAATTTTCTTCTGGTTATTTCCCTGGTCATTATTCTGCGCGGGTTCACTTGTGTTGTCGGTTTTCTCCTGTTTTGATTTGGTGGGTGATTGTTCTGGCTGTATCCTGATCTGAGGCTGAGAGTTGTTCTTGTCCAGATCAGAAAGCCAGCTTCTAAACTGCCAGTGGCTATAAGCCTCTCTGAGCAGGTCTTTGTCAGGGGGCGTCTGAACAAGTTCATTGGGTTTGAATTCCAGGTCGACATCAAGCTTTAGTGTGACTAATTCTTTCGATAGTGCCAATTGCTCCAGATTTGAACGCAGACTTTCTCCGACCTTGCCCTTGATATCCTCCGCATGACGAACAATTTCTTCCAGTGATTCGTATTGTGTTAACCACTTGACCGCCGTCTTCGGGCCTACCTTGGGAATGCCAGGGACGTTATCAGAGCTATCGCCCATCAAGGCAAGATAATCAATGATAGAAGAAGGAGGTACGCCATATTTATCGACCACGCCGTCTCTATCCAGAACAACATTACGCATAGTATTGACCAGGTTAATATGGTCATCCACCAGTTGTGCAAGATCTTTATCGCCTGAGGATATATAGGTCATTAAGCCCTGCTCGCTGGCCTGGGTGGCAAGCGTACCAATGACATCGTCAGCCTCTACGTTGTCAATCATCAACAAGGGAATACCAAGTGCACGGATGATGTCGTGTATGGGTGTTATTTGAGAGACAAGATCATCCGGCATCGGCGGGCGATGTGCCTTATAGTCTGCATAGAGATCATTACGAAAAGTTTTGCCTTTAGCATCAAAGATGACAGCCAGATAATCTGGTTGGTATTCATTGATCAGCTTGCGCACCATATTGACGACACCAAAAATCGCCCCGGTAGGCTCACCTTTGCCATTAGTTAACTCGGGCATGCCATGGTAGGCGCGGAACATATAATATGATCCGTCAACCATAACGAATGTTTTATTGTCCATCTTTGCTGTTTAAGCTCCTGTAGCGACCATGCGTATCGAGCACACTATAGTGTGCCTGCATTATGAATGATCAAATAATATCTGCCCAACTATTCAGGCTATATCGGGAATTTAGGCTGTATTTTACGGGATAGATATGGTTTTACAGAGTGATTTTGTTACACTTGGCGTCACTTGATAAGGCCCATGATGGGTTTATCGGAAAAGGAAAAGGAAGAGGCAGATGAAGAAATCACTATTATTAAGACTGAGCCTTAGCTTGAACCTGGGCCTTGGAGCCCTGCTGTTAGCGCCGGGTTTCGCGCTTGCCGATGCTCAGAAAAAAACTGCGCTAGAATATGCAGATGTAGATATCCCGACACCGCCTGCTTTACCTGATCCTGTAGAAAGCGGCCAGGCGCTTGAGCCCGAAATCACCATCATCCATAAGGATGATGCCACCATCACCGAATATAGAATCAACAACAATCTATACAAGGTGAAGGTCGTCCCCTTCGTTGGCAAGCCTTACTACCTGATAGACAGAGATGGAGACGGAGTGATGGAAGGCCGTTCCAGTATTTACGACGATATCATCGTCCCGCAGTGGGTATTGTTTAGCTGGTAGCGTTTTCCCAGATCTATCTTTATCTAGAAACCTCCCTGACATAAGGTCATAGCGCTTGAGCTAACGGGCGGCGCTTTTCACTGTGTCGTTATTGAGCAATGGTTTATTTATTATTTTCTAGCTTCTTGATATCTGGAGACCAACCACCAGCAGGAAGACCACAGCTCTGACATTTTGCAGGGCGTGCAAATCCAAATAAGGATTTCCCCCAAACACCAGTGAACCTGTCTCCGCATTTCGGGCAAGGGCTTGAAAAATAGCGCAACCAAAAGTAGTAAGCTATTAAGAATGCAAAAAATTCAGTGGCTATACCTAATAGCGGAATAACCCGGAGAAATGCAGTTCCAATAATAGCTAACATTGCTGCAGCTATGACAGCAAACTTCATGTTCTCATATCGTACCCAGATCTTTCTCAATCCGGTTTTTATTTCGTTATCGCCCATGGTTATTAATTGCTGGTTTGCTTCAGATTCCTGCTCATACAAGAGTTAGCTTTTATATAGAATTTTTCTGATAGACCCTCTAGGGACTAACAGCCACATGCGCTCATGAATATAGTAAATAATAAATTTGCTGAAAAACTCAATCGCTCCAATTGATAATGCCACCCCTGTTTCACCGGTAATATAATAGGCAATAATAATAGTAGTTAACGTAGCGATTATTCTCCAGGTAAAAGCTTTTATTACACTGCGGGTTTTTGACTCGGTTAAATCTTTATTCATATGACACCCAGATCTTCTTCAATTTAGTTTTTAATTCAAGACTATGCATAGCATTTAATGCATTTCCTCATTTAGCCAAGAGATGACGTGATTAACATTCTCATTGGGCGGGAACACAGGATAAAACATCTTACGAATAACACCATCAACCACGATAAGTGTTAGACGTTTGATCATTTTAACCCCCTGGTATTCAAATGTTGGCAAGTTAAGTGATTCAGTTAACTCAAATGAAGAATCATTTAAAAGCTCAAAAGGTAATTCCAGGCGAACAGCCGCCTCGCTTTGCTCTTCAATAGACTGGGCACTCGCGCCAAAAACCCTGGCACCTGATTCAGTTAACTGCTGATAAGAATCCCGGAAAGAACATGTCTGAGGTGTGCAACCCCTTGCACCAGGAATATCATTCCAATCCTCCATCGGCGGTGAATCAGGACTGCCAATCATCGGGTAAAAGAAAACCACAACGATGCCTTTCTCTTCTGAAAGATCCAGTGAATTGCCGGAACTGGTTTTAAGCAACAACGAAGGTAACAATAACCCCTCAAGATGATCACAGGCACCATCATCAACAGGAACAGGTAAGTCATCAGGAAGTTGATACAAATTTGTCATTTATTTAGTTCTTGTCTAGAAATGTGGTTTGTCCACAATTATTCCATTATATATGTTTTGGTAGATTTGAAATCGAGGGTTCGTTTTAGCTTTGGTTTCGCCTTTTAGCGGCGAGGCACTTCATTTTTTGGACAAGCAAAAAAGAAGTACCTCGCCGTTTAGGGCGAAACCGCTATTTAAAATAGACTGGATTCCCGATTTCTCGGGAATGACGGGTTTGACTGGATACCCGCATTCGCGAGTATGACGAATTTTAAATTACGAAACCAAAAATATAGATGCCAACCCCAGAAAAGTCATAAACCCAACCACATCCGTTACAGTCGTCAACAAAACACCCCCCGCAATCGCCGGATCAATCCCATACCGCTTCAAACCCATCGGGATCATCGCTCCCGCAATTGCCGCAACAATGAGATTAACCATCATCGCCAGACCAATGATTAAACCAAGGAATACATCTCCAAACCATAAGATAACAATAACCGAAACAACACACGCCCAGGCTAGACCATTGAGGACACCGACCGCCGCCTCTTTTAACATCAAGGCTCTGGCATTAATTTTACTTAATTGGCCTAAGGCAATGCCTCGTATTGCGATGGTTAACGTTTGACTGCCGGCAACACCGCCCATGCCTGCGACAACGGGCATGAGCACGGCAAGTGCGACAAGCTGTTGAATAGTGTCTTCGAAACGACCAATGACCCAGGCACCAAGAAAGGCTGTCGCCAGATTGATGCCGAGCCAGACCGCCCGACGTTTAGTGCTGGCTAAAACCGGTGCAAACATATCATCATCACCTAGACCGGCCATGCTTCTAACGGTTTGCTCCGCTTCATCCTGAATAACATCGACAACGTCATCGACAGTAATTCGTCCGAGTAGCATGCCCTCGTCATTGACTACAGCGGCAGAAATCCAGTCGCGTTGTTCGAATATTTTAGCAACTTCATTGGCCGATAGATCGGTAGATATCCCGGCTTCCTCTATCATTAGTTCGCCAACACTTTCTTCAGACTCGCCGACCAGAATATCAATCACAGACAGCACTCCCAGATATTGATTTTCTCGATCTACCACCATCAGGTTATCTGTTCTTTCTGGAATATTCTCCATGCGTCTGAGATAACGCGTGACTACATCCAATGAGACATCAGCGCGTACCGAGATGACATCTGTGTTCATTAGTCCGCCCGCCGTGTCTTCTGGGTATGATAAAACCGAGGCAAGGCGCAACCTGTTTTGTTCGTCCATGGAAAGCAGAACACTGTCTTTAACATCCTCGGGCAGGTCCTGAATAATATCGGCAACATCATCGGTTTCCAGATCCTTTGTCGCAGCGGCAACCTCTTGAGGCTGCATGTGTTCAAGGTGTTCACTGCGAACTGCGTCTTGCAGATGGGTGAGGATATCGCCTTCTCTCTCCGGATCAATCAGGCTCCATATTTTTTCACGGGGCTTTCCAGGCAGGCTTTCCAGAAAATCTGCAATTTCAGAAGCATGCATCCTCACTAACAAATCACGGACGTGATCCAGAGACTCGCTTGCAAGCAAGTCGTATAGCTGTGTAAGGCTGTCTTTAGCAGCTCCCTGTTGTGTCAGATCATTCATGATTGCTGTCCTGAATAGATGACACAAGTGTAACAGTCAGAAAAAAGAATAGGCAATGGAATTTACTATGGTACTCCGTCAATACAGCTTTGACTGAGTACCAGCTAGCTAACTTGTTAGCTTGATGTCATTAGAACTTTTAAGGGGAAATTTTAATGTTATTAATTTTACTTCAGGCTTTGCTTTCGCGCATGATGTTGGCGACTTCGATGCCACTATTGGCTTTTAATGCTTTGTTTGCCAGTATTTCCAGATCACCAACATTACAATCAATGATGATTTGTTTAATCTCAAGCAAGCTCGCAGGATGCACACTAAACTCGCGCAGACCAAGCCCCAGCAAGAGGCGCGTATATTTTGTATCACCTGCCATCTCCCCACACATTGCAACAGGGATATATTCATGTTTCCCCGCTTTTATTGTGGTATGTATTAGCCTTAATACCGCTGGGTTAAGGGGATCGTATAAATAGTTCACCTCATCGTTAACGCGGTCAATGGCCATGGTGTACTGAATCAAATCATTAGTACCAATGGAAAGGAAATCAAGTTGTTTGGCAAAGATGTCAGCACAAATAGCGGCGGCAGGCACTTCAATCATGCCGCCAATTTGCAGTTCGTGATCATAAGGGATGGCAAGTTCATCCAGTTCTCTCTTAATGTCATCGACCATATGTAAAATTTGTTGCATCTCATGAATGTTGGAAAGCATCGGTATCATGATACGAACAGGGCCATGAACAGAGGCACGAATAATGGCGCGCAATTGTGGACGAAATAAAGCAGGCTCCCTTAAGCATAACCTGATTGCTCGCAAACCCAGTGCCGGATTAGTTATAACGGGGCCACTTTGTCTGCCACCATCAACCTGTTTGTCTGCGCCCAGATCCAGGGTGCGAATTGTAAGTGGTAAGCCATTCAGAACATCAATGACGTCCGTGTATGTTGCGTAATGCTCTTCTTCATCAGGAGGAGACTCCCGGTTCATATAAAGAAATTCAGTGCGATACAGGCCCACACCACTGGCACCAACTTCAACAACGGTTTCGAAATCTTTTGGTAACTCAATATTTGCGTGTAAGGCAATGGTTACTCCGTCAAGCGTGATGGCAGCTTTGTTTTTGAGTTTGCCAAGTTTAGTAAAGTATCGCCGTTCCTCTTTTTGCAAATGGCGATAGTGTGACAGTTCTTGTTTATCCGGATCGACGATAATGATGCCACGAGCACCGTCCAGAATAAGTTCCTCGTCATCCTTAATGTAACGTAAGGCATTTTGCAATCCGACAATAGCTGGAATGCCGAGACTCCGGGCCAGGATTGCGGTATG
>CAZDFI010000065.1:9421-14768 GCA_964504725.1 uncultured Enterobacteriaceae bacterium | reverse complement strand
CATTCTTATGCGAAGTTAACGTTGTAAAATAGGTGGAGTCCATATACGGACGTTCGCCTAGTCCTTAATGGAGCCCCAATTTTTATTTGTATGTCTTTTCGAGGTAGCTGATGATGTCACGTGATTCGGGCATCCACCGCTCATCGCCATCTGGCGAAGTGATACGAAGTACAGGGACTGTGGCGCGATCACGCACTGCCACCAATTCATTGCGATCATCAGTGTCTTCGTTGATATTCCGCATTTCGACTTCTACGCCCAATTGATTGATCGTTTGCCTAACTTTTTTGCAGAACGGGCAGGTGGGTGTGTGATAAAGCGTCAAGCTATCCTTTGTCGGGGTATCGGTTGGAGCAAAATGCCCGATAAAATGATCGGAATAAAACTTTTGCCACTGAACATCGAGTTCTCTCGCCTTGTATTCAAAGTCTGCATCCATCAGGCAGTAAATGAGACTGCTTTTTAGAAATCTGGTCTGTAGGATATCTGACATAGGCTCTTGCAGATAATCCGCGTACCAGATTGGCCATTCGGGATCGTTACCATCTGTTGATGCGAACGCTTCAAGATGAGCCATTTCAGTTTCAGTAAAAACCTCTGTCAGTTGACTTTCAAACTCTGCGGTTCTCATTATCTAATACCTCCTTCATGAACGGCTTATAAGATATAGCAGTTTAACGAATATCACATGGCTTTTTTTGTCTATACTATAGCCGAGAGAAACGGCATTTATAATTTAATGTAAGTAATTTATAGAGGGTATTCTAATCATGAAAAAACAAAAATATCCAAAAATGACGGGGATTGCTCTTGCTATCGCGGCGGCAGGCTTCGTAGTTACCAGTCCCAGTGTTTCAGCAGCAAGCGCTAGCACTGATTTAGTGCATTGTTATGGCGTCAACAAATGTGGTGGGCATAACGATTGTAAATCAGAGGGTAATGCCTGTGCGGGTAAAGCCTCATGTAAAGGTACAGGCTTTGTTGCCATGCCATCCAAATCATGCGGTGATATTGGTGGCGAACAAAAGGATGACTGGGTGGACAGTGTTGCCAAATCTGACTTAATACATTGCTATGGTGTTAATAAATGTGGTGGTCACAATGATTGCAAAACCGCTGATAATGCCTGTGCAGGCCAGGTCTCCTGTAAGGGACATGGTTTCGTTGCAATCCCTGCTAAGTCTTGTGATGATGTTGGCGGAGAAAGTGGCGCATAGTTTTTAAGTCAGGTTTAGGGGCCCTCCCTAAACCTGACAACTATAAAAATGGAAAATCATCATCCCTATCTGGGTTTTGGTCTCGGTTTAAGGACAGACCATTTTCAGCATGTTCTCGACCATCGTCCTGAACTGGACTGGTTTGAAATCCTGTCTGAAAATTACATGGTCGATGGAGGCAAGCCTCTTTATTTCCTCGATGCAATTCGTGAGCACTATCCGGTAGTGATGCACGGTGTTTCCATGTCCATCGGCAGTACAGATCCTCTGAATACTGAATACCTGAAACAGTTAAAATCATTGGCTGACAGGATTCAACCAAAATGGATTTCTGACCATCTTTGCTGGACTGGTGTTAATAAAATAAACAGCCATGATTTACTACCACTGCCTTATAATGAAGAAACACTCAATCATCTGGTCGAACGCATTAAAACCGTTCAGGATTATCTTGAGCATCCGTTTTTGATAGAAAACGTATCGAGCTATTTGACCTACAACAATTCCGAGATGGAAGAGTGGGTATTTCTGAATGAAATAGCTCGGCTTTCAGGCTGTAAAATTTTGTTCGATATCAATAATATTTATGTCAGTGCCCGCAATCATGGTTTTAATCCGGAAGATTATGTTGATGGCATTGATAAAGATTACGTTTGGCAATTTCACCTGGCAGGACACTCGGATTACGGTGATTTTGTGATCGACACCCATGATCACGATGTATCTGATCCAGTGTGGGAACTCTATCGTTATGCATTAAGACGCTTTGGCCCAATTAGTACCATGATAGAAAGAGATGATCATATTCCCCCGTTTCCTGAATTGTATGCAGAATTACAAATCGCGAAGGAAATTGCAGCAGAAGAATTGCCTCAATTAAATAATGACAAGCCTTCTCCTAAAAGTTATGCCTAAGCTCAAGGAACTACAGGATCATTTTTCTAATTATCTTTTATCAGTCAATGATGATATTGCCGATTTGGTTATTGATCAGGGTTCATTGGATAGATATTCAAGGCTCGATATATACAAAAATGCTTACATCGTCCGTTTAACTAAATGCATTGAAACTGATCATCCAATCCTGGCTATCTATCTTGGCGATGAGTTATTTGAGAAATTAGCTAATGGTTATGTGGCCGAGCATCCTTCCATCTATACCTCCCTGCGGCAGTATGGTGACCATTTGCCTGACTATTTAAGCCAACATGAACCGTTTAAATCGGTGCCTATCCTTACTGAAATTGCGACCTTTGAACGTATGATGATGTCAGCCTTCGACGCCGCTGATACCGATCAAAGGGCAACGGTCGAACAGTTACAGAAAATCGCTCCTGACGATTGGCCAACAATTCAACTGGAATTCCATCCCAGTGTTTCTGTCTTTGAAGCTAGCTGGAATAGTGTAGAGATTTGGCAGGCCCTGAAAGATGAAAATACACCAGAAGAAGCAAGCGAAAATCAAGCCTATTGGTTAATTTGGCGAGGAGAGGATCGATTGACACAGTTTAGAAACATGCCACTTGAAGCATATTTAATGTTTAATTGCTTCAGTGATAACTATCATTTCGCCGATGTCTGTGAATTCTTACTCGAACATCTCTCTGAAGATCAAATTAGCCCTTTAACCGTTCAACATTTAACAGACTGGTTACAAATGGGCATTATTTACAAAATCAAATTTTAGATCTGCAATAAAGATTTAAGAGATTTAGCCAAACGTCCGCTTTCGCTGGGAAGCTGAAATTTAAGAAGCGAATACAAACCTGCTGCTTTCGGCCATAAGCGGCAGGTTTATTAAATATCTATTTGCTGCTGCTTGATACTGAAAGCGGACATTCAATGGTGCCTTTAGGGCTCTTCAGTTGACAATATTCTCTATTGATATTAACCAGAATCAAGCTCTTGCTGTAATGTTTTAATATATTCCTGAACCTGAGGATTATCTGGCACCAGTTCAAGCATTTTTTCAGCATAGAATAACGATTCCTTAATATTTCCCTTATCACGATTTATTGTTGAAAGTGTCATCAGGATCTGTCCATTCATTGGATGTTTTTGATGATAAATTTTCAGTTCTGCTAATGCATCTTCAGTCTTACCGTCAGAATTTAGTGCAATTGCATAGGCCAGTAAGAACTGGGCATTTTCAGCATCCAGATTACTTGCTTGCTGTAATGCTTCTGTTGCCTGTTCGATCTTACCCTGCCGTGCCAGCGATAAGCCCATTGAATAATGAAATACTGCTACATCCTCATCTGCTTTTATTGCTTCTAGTAATAGTGCCTGTAATTCTTCTTCTCTTCCCATTCGACGATAAAGATCAGCCAGATTTATATAAGCAGGAATATATCTGTTTTCTTTTTCTATAGCTGTTTCATAAGCAGCCTGGGCTTTTTTATTTTCACCCAAATTCGCATAAAGATTCCCCAGGTTCACATGTGAAAATGCACGCTCGCCATTTAACTGTTGCACGGTAACGAACTCATCCACGACTTTTAATAAAGTCTCCCTGTCACTATCAGAAATATTTATATTAACCGCGGGTGCTAATATATTTGCCGCATGTATCCGCACTGACTTGTCTTCATCCTCCAGCAGATGCTTTAGCAATTTATGACGATCAGCTATAGCCATCGTTGACAGCGCATCAATTGAAGACCTTCTGAGCAAAGAGTCTTCAGATCCTGTTGCTGTATATATAGTCCCGAAGGTATTTGAGTTCAGGTAATTTGTCAGTGAACGCATGGCAGTGGCCCTGGCAATCGCCGGCTGGCTTCTATCATTTAATAATTGCAGTAATAATGACTCTGCATTTGCGGCCCCGACATTCGCTGCATGCAAGGCCTCACCGTAATGAAAATCGAATGAGTCCTTTGCATACCAGTCTTTAATATGATCAACAGCCCATTCAGGCGATTGATCTGTATGGCATTGATTACAGCTATTGGGTGAACCTGTTTTTATTGTCAGATCGGGTCTTGGTATACGGAAACTGTGATCCCGTCTCGAATCAATAACCATATAGTTTTTTGCAGGCATATGACAGGAAACACACTGCGATGCCTCTGTCTCCAGTTTATGAAAATGATGCGACTCATTGTCATACGTATTTTCCTGGTGACACTGCATACATAAGGCATTACCTTCGGCCCGCAGCTTTAAATTGTGTGAATTATGACAATCAAGGCAAGTCACGCCAGCTTGGTACATTTTACTTTGTAAAAAAGATCCATACACATAGACCTCATCATCGACCTGACCATCTGCATGATAGAGACCGGGTTCAAGTAAGGAAACAATATAAGCATCGTCAATGCTTTTCTTGTAATTCTCTTTGGTATTCATGGATGCCCGTCGGGAATGACATTGTCCACAACTGTTAATAAGAGCAGTGCTGCTTCTTTCACGTTTCAGTGAGGCAATAGTGTCATTGTCTTTAAATTCCCAGTCATCTGCAGACCAGTCTGAAAAATCAACTTCAAAACCTTTACCGGTATTGTCGATTAGTTCCGCTGCTGTCAGCTCTTGCGTGAGTTTTAGATGGTTTGAGGCAGGTCCGTGACAAGCCTCGCAAGACACATCTATTTCAGACCAAGTGGTATTAAAAGCATTCTTCTCAAGGTCGTAGTTTTTCTCAAGTTTGGTGGAATGACACTCTGCACACATGTAATTCCAGTTATGATTCAGGCCAGTCCAGTGTAGTTCGTCATCATAGGTAATTTTTTCTTCTGGATAGAGATGAAACCATCGCTGACCTCCTTCATCCTTTGATCGGCTATCCCAGGCAACACTTAATGCCTGTAATCGACCATCCGGAAATTCAATGAGATATTGCTGAAGCGGGTCAACACCAAAAGTATATTTGATCTCAAAATCTTCAAGTACACCTTCCACTCCATCAGTCGTAACAAAATATTTATCATCCTTTTTGAAGAAAGTTGTTTTAACATCATTGGCATAAAATTCAGCATTGGCAAAATTACCAAGTACCGTCTCGGAGTTTGCGTGCTGCATCGCCAGGTCATGATGTGATCCTGTAAACTGATCCGTTTCCTGTGTATGACATGCAACACAGCTTTCTTTGCCTATATACTGGGCCTTACCCAATATGACAGGCATTCTTATTT
>CAZDFI010000065.1:2394-9411 GCA_964504725.1 uncultured Enterobacteriaceae bacterium | reverse complement strand
TTGTTCATCCCTCTGTTCATCTGTGCTGTCACAGCCAAACAATAAGACAGGAATTAAAAAATAAAAGAATCGACTCATGGATAAAGTAGGAAAATTTAATATGATGTGATCAAGTTGATGAAATTATACTGAAAGGTGATTTTTATGCATTTACAAACAATTGTACCCGGTATTAATTCAAAACCAAGATCAAACAGAACCAGTGTTCTAATGTCCGCTTCATACTGAAAGTAGACGTTCAGGAATATGACATAACAGTCATGCGACTTTAAGAAGAAAAAGTTTAATTCTTATTTTTTCGGAAACAGAAATTTAATCTCGGTTTGTAAAAACCAATCTGCTCCACCTTCCGGTTTTTCTGCATTCCAGAATAATCTTGCTTTCATATCAACTGCCTGGTTTCCAACACGAATCAAACGACCCACTCCACCACCCACGGGTACCGTCCAGCGATTACTACTGTTTGCCTCCCAGTTTGCAGTGATGACAGGATTCGATGTTAAGTACCATCCATTCCCCATGTTGTAGTTAACAAACGGCTGTAAAAGAAAAGAACTCACATCTGCGGCGTCACTGGGTCCGGCTACATCCCAAACTTGCTGTGTTAACACACCGACGACCCATTTTCCCGGTGTTGCTAATGCGACTGCTGCTGGGCCCATCGACCATTTATCACTACCCAGGCGATTATCGGAATGTGTAGGTAATACAATACCGGGACCGATACCCCAGATAATTTTCCCGGGATTGGCGGGGGAGAAAAATCCCTGATAGTTAAGATCACCTGTTCCAAATTTATTTCCTTCGCCTGAGAATCGCTCTTCCTGATAGATAAGCGGCATGATTGGTCGATTAATTAGATTCCATTTACCTAAATTAATTGGAATGACTGGCTTAATACTCATCACATTGAGAAAAGTATCATTGGGGCCGGTATTAAAGTTTGCAGTATTTTCAAAAGGCACACTGATCAAATCTGCGACAGGATTTTGTGAGGCTTTTGCCATATCACCTGCCCCTTCGGCATAAACGAAATCGCTAAAGGAACAACATAAAATGAAACTTACAAGAATTTGAATGGGTGATTTCATAACAAAAGTAATTTATTTAAAAGGGACGTTATAAAGGGATGGATTTATTTTAAATGTAATTAAATAAAATAAACCCATCCCCTTATTTGAAGAGTTACAGCTTAGTTGCCTACTCCCCAGCCTTGATCAAGATTATCCCATTCGGGGACCTGCATGATCGCTTCACGCGGATCGAATGGAAGTTTTGATGGATCGAGACGCGGCTTGGATGCCTTGACCGTATCCGGACGTGCATTGACGACATTCTTGAATGGGAAGTCACGATTCTGGCCCTTGTCAGGATAGGCCGCCTTCATCATCAGGTGGCGGGTTTTCATGATGCTGAACATCGTTTTTGCTGGAAATAACTGAAGCATCATTGGATATACTTCACGAGGGTCATTATACAAGTCGTAAAACTCTGCGCCACTCAACCCTGGTACCGCGTTACGCCAATCACGTTTGTAGCGACCTTTGACCGTCGCAGCCAGTTGGTTACCGGTGTATATAAACACATAGTCACGACGACTTTCACCATCACCTTCCAGTAGTAATGCTGTCTGGTCGACTCCATCAATAATTCGATCGGTAGGAATATATTGCTCGGCACCTGCTAGGCGTGCAAAAGTAGTGAAGAGGTCGGTCTCATGAATAATGTCACCGATGATCTGACCTTCCTCGATAACTCCAGGCCAGCGCGCATGTGCAGTCACACGAACACCACCTTCAAGGAAATCACCTTTGCCACCCCGATACAGGGTCTCGACCATTCCAACAGGACCATGATGGACCATGGGACCATTGTCAGCCATCATGATAACCAGTGTATTGTCCTCGATACCCAGCGCTTCAAGCTCTTTCATCAATTTACCAACGTAGATATCAAAGCGAGCAAGACCTTCCTGTAGCATCCCTGCAGATACAGTGATCTTCTCTGGAAATCCAGTGAATGGCGTTATCTGTGGCCAGTAAGCGGCATAAAATGGTTTCTTAGCCTCTACGTTTCTTTTCATAAAAGCAGACAGCCTTTTTTCACTCTCGCCATCCATCGCAATGTAGTCCTCAATATTGGGAGCAGTCCCCCACTCACTGACCGGGCCACCCTTCTTGCCCTCAAGTGCCCAGACATAGCCTCTGGGCTTCCAGCCATCGTCTATGTCGTAAGGGTCATTTGGAATAATTCCAGGGTTCAAGACACCTGGTCTAATTGCTCCCATCGCTTCGAATTGTGGGGGATACATACTTGGAACCTGGTTATAGGGTGTCCAGAGGGCTTCATCGAAGCCTTGATTATTCAAGTAACTGGATTCGACATCGCCCATATGTGATTTGCCGTAAAATGCAGTGGCATATCCAGCCTTGCCTAAAACTTCAGCCATGGTCACTTCTTCTGCAGCCAGTCCACCGTATTCATACGGAAAACCTACGTTGTACATGCCATTACGGACAGCATGTCGGCCGGTCATAACCGCTGCCCGGCTCGGTGTACAGCTTGGCTCGGTATACATTCTTGCAAAATAGATGCCTTCCTTGCTGAACTGGTTCATGTTCGGTGTTTCCCAGCCTCTCGCTGCTTGAATCTGTGGAACCCCGATCTCACCAACAGCAGTATCATCCCACATGATGTGGATGATGTTTGGCGGTGTACCATGCTTCTTCTTTAGTGCCGCCAGTTTTTTGTCAAGTTCCTTATCCTGGGCTGCCCATTTCTCACCATGTTGGGCTTCAAGGACATAATACTCAGCATCATGGATGATATTCTTTGCTGAGACCGAAATACTAAAAATTATCAAGAAATTGAAAATTACGAATTTCACAATGTATCCCCCTTAATTTCTATTCTTATATTCTTATATAAGACGTTACAAAGAACAATTAGTAGAACTACTTACTTTTTAGTGAAACTACGTACATATATAGGGTGTTTTTGGTATTCCTTATGTCCGCTTTCGCTGGGAAGCTGAAATTTAAGAAGCGAATACAAACCTGCTGCTTTCGGCCGAAGCAGCAGATTCATATAATGTAATTAAGCTGCTGCTCCATACTGAAAGCGGACATTGATGTTAATACATTGTATTTCCATTTTCGGATTTTTCAGGTACTTCCTGCATTGAATCCCAGTGTTCTACTATTTTCCCGTTATCATCGAACCTAAAAAAATCCATAGTTACGTACTCAACACCATCAGGCCAAGTTTGGTGAGTATGAAGAGCCACCAAGTTACCCTCGGCAACTGACCGAACAAATACGATATTTTTTTCAGGGTATTCTTTTGCCATTTTTTCGAAATAAGTAATAAATGGCTCTTTTCCATCTCCTACTAGCGGATTGTGTTGAACATAATTATTTCCGACATATTGCTCGACTGCTTTGCGTGGTTGGCCTTCATATGCTGTTTGATAGAAGGCGATTGCATTTTGCTTATTTCGGTCTAGATTATGCGTCATTTTGTTACATCCAATAGTTTGTAAGATTACCAATTTTGAGAAACAGTATATTACTGATAGCTTAAATGTCCGCTTTATACTTATTCTGTTGAAAAACTCCATTTCTTTTAGGGATAAAGAAATTACGGCTGTTTAAGCGATTTAAATTCTATTAGATATGAGGGGACTCATGAAAGTCTTGAAATATCCATATAGATCCTCTGGTTTGCTTACACACGATAAAAGGATGGCAATCTCGAAAAAATTCGCTCATCAATTTACGGATCAAATAATAGTAGTCATAGATTTATGTCTCTACTCTCTTATTTAAAAGTTTAAAGAAAATCCATTGATAAACAATTAGTAGAATTACTATATGTACTAGGTAGAACTACGTATATTCTTGAATACATACGTAATGTTCAAAGGATATTTGCTGATTCGATGATAAACAGGGGACCACAGCATTTAAGTCTCCTGAATAATTCCGTTCCCTCTTGGTGGGTGTTTTATTGATAAAAAATCCTCCTCCCCCTGTATAAAATTATAGAGGGGGTGTGGGGATGCCATCCAGTCTCGCTTTAAAAACGAGGGAAAGAATACCCCTCCTTACAGAAAGGGGGAGGAGGCGACCAGAGGAGGAGGCCAAGAGAGGAGGTTTCCTTGTAAAAGAGCAGGAGGGATAATAGTGTCTATTACTTCATATTTACTTAAACCCATATCCAGATGTGATTTATTAGTTTGCCTTATCATGGCAACATCTTCTCTATGCTAATTTTTAACCTCTGATTGGTGAATGGCTTGCCGATAAAATCTAACGCGCCTGCACGCATGACTTCGACTGCCATTGGCAGATCATTTCTATTTCCCAGCACAATGATCGGGATCTTGATGCCCAGACGTTTGAGTTCTTGCATTAATTCAACAGTACTCATACCGGGCATCTCTATCCCTAAGACAAGACAGCCAGCCACAATCCCGGATTGCTCTAGAAAGTCTTCAGCACATGTATACATCATTACTTGACACGAGGAGAAGGTAAAAAGTGAAGCAATCAGTTCGCAAATTGAGCTATCTGGATCCACTACATAAATAATTTTACTCGTCTGATGCTGCTTGGTGTCTAATTTAGCCATTAATTAAAAATAATATTTAGTAGCATGCAAATAATAAAAATGGTTTCAGAATTTTTTATTGGTTGTTGTATGTAAATTTAATATTTTTTGAGATGAAGTGAGTATGAATGAAAAACAAACTGAAAAATATACGGTAATCTACGGATATACGTACGTATATGGCAGCGGTACTCCTATCAATCATATACACGCCGCCTGACCAAAACAAGCGAGGATTTATACGACGACTTAACCCACCATTGCTACGTTTATGCTTACGGTCGCGAGCACGACCACCATGGATGGTGGAAGTGCAGATTATGCAAGGACGACTATAGGGATATAGGAGGTAGAGAAAGTCTGGAACATTTTCTCGAGCAATTATCTGCCACGCATAACGCACCAGACCGGCGTGAGCTACTCGCCAACTCGTGCAACATGCGGGTTAGTTATTTCGTTTGCTGAGTAGATACATAAGTTGGGTAGTTGATTTGACCTTGCACTTTTGCAATATGTGCTGACGGTGGGCCTCTACAGTACGCGGACTGATATCAAGTTTTTTGCCAATTATTTTGTTTGTATCCCCTTGCGAAAGTAAATCCATGACTTGATACTCACGCTCGGTAAGACTTTCAATACTCTTTTCTATGGTCTCGTCATGTTGGGATACGTTTCGGGTTCGATTATCCAGTTCCAGGGCATCGTTAATACTATCCAGCAAATTCTGCTCATGGTAGGGCTTCTGAATAAAATCTACGGCACCGGCTTTAAGCGCTTCCACCGCCATATTGACATCACCGTGACCGGTAATAAAGATAATAGGTATCGTTGCACTCATTTCATTGAGCCGTTCCTGTAAAACAAGTCCACTCATCCTGGCCATGCGGATGTCCAGTACAAGACATCCGGCCTTATCGGTTGTAAAAGAGTCGAGGAATGAAACCGCATTTTCGAATATCTCTGCATTCAGGTTGACCGATTCGACCAGTTCCTTTATCGAATCACGTACAGCCTCATCATCATCTATAATGTATACCGTTTGTTCTATCATATGATCAAATTTCTCTATTTCTCAACAGGTAAGGAAAAACAGAATCTAGAACCACCTGTTTCATTCTGCGAATACCCTAATTCTCCCCCATGGTTTTCAATGATGCTCTTGCAAATCGACAGACCCATTCCCAAACCTGAGTCTTTTGTTGTGTAAAATGCTTCGAAAATATTACTCGCATCTAGAACGCTAACACCAGAACCGTTGTCAGAAATGCAAACCTCCACATAGTTGTTATCTTTCATCCTGGTTTCTACATTGATATCTTTCTCTACATCATCTGCTATGTCATTCATTGCTTCTACAGCGTTGCTGATCAAGTTAAGCGCCACCTGCTGGATCTGGATCGAATCGCAGATAACTCTTGGAAGTGAACGGGAATATTTAAATATGAGGTTGCAGTCATTATTCTTGGCTTCTATCCCCGCTATTTCCGATGCCTCTCCCAGTAGATCATTGATGTCTAGCGCAACTATATTGCTTGTTTTGTTCTGCATCATCGCACGCAGATGACTTACAACACTGCCGGCACGTCTGGCCTGACCACTTGTTTTTTCAATAAGTTCCTTCACCTTGCCAATGTTAGCCTTCCCGGATTGAAGATGCCTTAGGCTGGCCTGCGCATAACTATCGATAGCGGCCAGTGGCTGATTAATTTCATGCGCAATTCCCGAGGCCATTTCGCCAAGAGTCTGCACTCTAACAAGATGTGCCAGGCGCTCACGATGTATGGTTGCCTCTCCTTCTGCCATGTGCATTTCCTTCTCCACCTCCTTCTGCTCCGTAATATCGATCATAAATCCCCGGAGTATTTCAGCCTCACCGTTTTTTCTATCCACTGTAACAATGTCATGCAGCCATATAACATCACCGTTCGCCTTAATCATACGATAATCAAACTCGTAATCATTTAAATGTTGGGATGAATCCTGGCAATATTTGATGGTGTAATCTCTATCTTCAGGATGGATGTGATCAGTCCAGAAATCTTTCTCATACCATTGTTTAACCGGGTATCCCAGGCGCCTAACTGCCTGCGGGCCGACATAAGTAAATTGCCAGGTCTTAGCATTTGCTTCCCAGGGAATAGCATTGGTTGATTCCACCAATTGTCGAAGACGGTGTTCACTTTCCAATAGGGCATTATGCCCCTTCTTGCGCTCGGTGATGTCTTGTATCTGGGCGATGGCGTAAAGAGGAGTGGCATCTTTATCCTGAACCAACGACACATTTAGCAGGACCCAGATCTCATGACCCTGTTTGTGTTTATAACGTTTCTCAAAATGATAATTGTTAAATTCGCCGGCGATTAACTTCTGGTGGTAGTCAAGGCTTATAGCCACATCTTCTGGATG
>CAZDFI010000065.1:1097-2384 GCA_964504725.1 uncultured Enterobacteriaceae bacterium | reverse complement strand
TGAAAAAGACTCCCACGAGCTCTTCGTTCGAGTAACCGAGCATCTCACAGAAGGCATGGTTAGCTTCAGTAATACTGTTATCAAGCGATACCAATGCCATCCCGATGGTGGCGTCTACAAATGCAGCTCTAAAGCGTTCGTTACTTTCTCGCAGTGTCTCCATCACCCGCTTGCGCTCGGTGATGTCCATGAATGTCACAACACAGCCAATAGTTTTACCATCGGAGATGATCGGGTAGGACCAGTATTCTGCCGAAAAACTAATACCATCTTTTCGAAACAACACTTCTGTTTCAACATGACATTTTTCACTCTTGATGAATGCTTTATGGATCTGGCAGTCTTCAACAGGATAAGGCGTACCGTCAGCATGGCTATGGTGAATCAATTTGTGGATATTCTTGCCGAGCAGTTCGTCCTGGTTTTCATAACCCAACAAACTCAAGCATGCGGGATTACAGAATGTACAGTCACCGTTGAGATCCAGTCCATAAATGGCTTCGGCGGTTGAATCAAGTAATAAGCGATTACGTTCTTCACTTTCTAATAACAAAATTTCCGCTTGTTTACGCTCTGTGATGTCATGCCCAATGTTAACGATTTTTCCATCCGGCAACTTAAAGTTAGCCCATAAACAGATTGCCTCTGAACCGTCTTTTCTTATTGGTCGCCATTCATTAAATTCACTTTCAGGTGTTAATGAAATCGTATCAACTACCTTTTGCCGAATTTGTGGATCGGGATAAAATAATTTAATGGGGTCTTCGTGAGCAAATATCTCTTCTGCTGTCCAGCCAAACACCTTTTCACATTCTTTATTCCACATGAAACAGCGACCGTTAGCATCAAAAGCATCGATCATTACCGGCGCGAATTCATATATCATTTTAAAACGGGCTTCACTGTCTCTTGACAATTTCTCTGCATTATTGCGCGCACTTATTTCATTCTTTAATTTAACGTTTGCTTCTGATAGTGCCTTCGTTCTCTCCTGAACTTGTTTTTCTAACTGTTTATGTGCATCTTGTAAGAACTGCTCAGCCTGCTTGCGTATACTGATATCATGCAATCCACAGATTACATAATCTCCATCAGCCGTTTTCATAGGGCTCAAACCGACCTCACAAGGAAATTCTGTGCCATCTTTATGGCGGGCAAAAAGGTCCATGCCAATTCCCATTTGCCGTATTTCAGGTTTGGTAGAATAATTATTGCGATGGTTAATATGTTGATGATGAAAGCGTTCTGGTATTAATACTTCAACCTTTTGACCAATCAACTCATCTT
>CAZDFI010000065.1:0-1087 GCA_964504725.1 uncultured Enterobacteriaceae bacterium | reverse complement strand
CATCTTGCTCATAACCAAACAACTCTTTAGTTTGTTGATTAACAAAATCGATCGCACCATTCTGATCGATTAATATGATTGCATTCGTTATCGATTCCAGAATAGATTTGTAACTAGTTTGATGATCGAGATTGCGCTGGTCACCATTAAGCGTCTTCGTGGTTTGCTCAACACTCTCTATTTTGGGTTTTGTTCCCATTAGAAGGCTCCGTGTTTTATAAATCTTGGTGCATCTATAGCTCTTAGAGCAACTTATATTGATTGCTTATAGGACAATATTTCAAAGCCTTATATATTAAGAAATAGAATAAATGATAAGTATATTATTAACCCCTGTTTATCATCGAGTCAACACCCGCCACTATGTTTATACGTAGAATTACAGATGAAGTAAGTAATACTACTTAACCCTCTAAGGGATCCTACTAATAGTTCATAAAAATGTTTGTTTTAAAATCTCATCAACTTTTAGCTGACTTGTAAATAAAAGAGGATGGAGATATGTCTTACATTATTTCGCGCTATTGGATTTTAACTGGGTATTTGACACTTGTTGTATTTCTTTCGATGAGTGCAGCCCACGCTGACGAAACAAGCGATCTGGCCAGGGCCTCCCAGAACCCGATCAGTTCCTTGATCAGTGTACCCTTCGAGTTTAATAATAATTTTAATACCGGACCGGAAGATGCTTATTTTCAGCAACTCCTGATCAAACCTGCGATACCCATGAAACTTACTGAAAACTGGAACCTGGTTAATCGTGCCATACTGCCTGTGCTCTACCAGGAAGGACTGGTGGCTAGCCAGGAAGATAAGTGGGGGCTGGGTGATTTCACCTACCAGGCCTTTTTCACACCGGCGAAAACGGGAAAATGGATCTGGGGCATCGGCTCTTCAGTAGTAGCACCCCTTGGCACCAATGATCGGTTCAGTTCGAACAAGTGGTCGCTTGGCCCGAACGCCGTTGTACTCACTATGCCAGGTCCTTGGGTCATCGGTGCACTCGTCTCTAATGTTTGGGATGTGGCGGGGGCATGTCCCGCTCTCACTGACAGCTACCTGCCAGCTATGTGAATTATCAAGGAAA
>CAZDFI010000064.1:0-14801 GCA_964504725.1 uncultured Enterobacteriaceae bacterium | reverse complement strand
CCTTGAGATCGGCCCCGGCTATTTTTATACCGACGGGTGTTTTAATGCCAGTGGCCAACATATCGATACGTGTCTTGATCGGCATGACCCAGACATTGGTAAGGCCTGGAAAATTCACCACGGCATCAAGTTCTGCTTTTAACTTATCCATAGTCATCCCTTCGCGCCACTCATCACGTGGTTTAAAACGGATGATTGTTTCTACCATCGTCAGGGGAGCTGGATCCGTCGCTGTTTCTGCACGGCCCATCTTGCCAAATACGGTATCAACTTCAGGCACAGTACGAATCAATTTGTCTGTTTGTTGTAGTATTTGCCGCGCCTTGCCGATCGAGATAGCGGGTAATGTTGTTGGCATATACATCAAATCACCCTCATCCAGTTCGGGCATAAACTCGCTACCTAATTGTGTAAATGGCCAAAGCCCAATAATCATGATAATTATCGCAACGAATACTGTCGTCATTGGAAAAAGAAGTACGGACTTTATAATTGGGCGATAGATAAAATTCAATAAACGCGTCATTGGATTTTTTCCTGATGAAATAATGCGGCCTTTTACAAAATAACCCAGCAAAACCGGAACGACTGTAACCGCAAGAATCGTTGCCGATATCATTGCGTAAACCCATGTAAATGCCAGGGGCGAAAACATGCGACCTTCCTGTGCCTGTAAAGTAAAAATAGGTAATACGCTCAACCCGGTGATGAGTAATGAAAAAAACAGTGGTGGGCCAACTTCAGTAGTCGCTGCCGAAATTATCTCCCAATGATTGTCATTATCGGTTTTACGTTCGATATGCTTATGAACGTTATCAATCATTACAATAGCAGCATCGACCATGACACCAATCGCTATGGCTATTCCACCCAGAGACATAATATTGGCATTGATCCCCTGTACATTCATAATAATAAATGCCATCACTATTCCAAGCGGTAGACTAACAATAACAACAAGAGCGGATCGTATATGCACAAGAAATAATATACAGACGATAACGACCAGGGCCAGTTCCTGGATCAATGCTTCTTTCAATGTATTTATTGCTCGTTCAATTATCCCGGAACGATCATAGGTCTCAACAATTTCGACGCCTTCAGGCAATCCTTGTTCCAGTTCGGATAATTTTTCCTTAACTGCGTCGATTACTTTCAGGGCATTTTCACCCCAGCGCATTACAATAACACCACCAACAACTTCACCTTCACCATTCAATTCAGCAATGCCACGACGCAACTGTGGCCCAATTCGTACTTCTGCTACATCGTCAAGTAAAATGGGTGTGCCTTTAATATTGACACCAAGAGGGATGTTACGCAGGTCCTCCACGCCACTGATATAACCTTTAACCCTGACCATATATTCAGCTTCCGCCATTTCAATAACAGATGCTCCTGCTTCCTGATTGCCTTTTTTTATTGCTTTGCTGATAGTAGATATTGGAATATCGTATGCACGCAGTAAATCAGGATCGACAACAACCTGATATTGTTTCACCATACCCCCAATCGTAGCGACCTCTGCGACGCCAGGAACAGTCTGTAGTTCGAATTTAAGAAACCAATCCTGAATTGAACGTAATTCTGCCAGATCATGTCGGCCAGAACGGTCAACAAGCGCATATTCATAAACCCAGCCAACACCAGTTGCATCGGGGCCCAGTTCAGGTTGTACTCCAGAAGGTAAACGTCCTGATACCTGGCTTAAATATTCAAGTACACGAGAACGCGCCCAATAAAGATCAGTGCCTTCTTCAAAAATGACATAGACATAGGAATCACCAAAGAAAGAATATCCCCTGACAGTCACTGCATAAGGCACTGACAACATCGCTGTCGTCAGTGGATAAGTCACCTGGTCTTCAACAACCTGCGGCGCCTGACCTGGGAAATGCGTTTTGATAATGACCTGTACATCAGAAAGATCTGGAATCGCATCAACAGGGGTCTGCTTAATGATATAAAAACCACTTATTGATACGATGATAGTGAAAATAACAATCAGGAATCGATTATTGATTGACCAACGTATGATTTGTTCAACCATAATTTATTCCTTACTCATTTCAGATTGTTCCATGGAATGATCATTCATCGACCCTTCAACGGGTTGCATGCGACCTAAACTTGCTTTGAGATTTGATTCGGAATCAAGCAGGAATTGTGAAGAGACAACAACTTCATCACCTTCATTCAGGCCAGATGTTATTTCGATCATGTCACCGCTCTCTATCCCTACGACAACTTCCTGTGCCTGAAAACGACCTTCCCCCAGTGCTCTTATGACCCGTGTCTGCTTGGCATCGTGAATCAGTGCTTCACGTGGGATACTTAGCGCATCATTTATTTCTTCACCGAAAATAGAGACATGGGCATACATATTCGGCATTAATTTTCCTTCTGGATTATCGAATTGCAGACGTACACGTAAGGTTCGAGTAACAGGATCAAGGTCAGGATATATATATTCTACATTCCCTTTCCAGATAACCCCCGGCATCGAAGGTAATTCAGCTTCGGCTGTTTGCCCGACTTTGACCCAATTAGCCTGTCGTTCAAAGACTTCAGCAAGCAACCAGACATTGTCAAGATTGGCAATACTGAGGACTTCCGTTTCAGGCTTAATGAACATGGAATCACGTACCCCGAGTTTTGTTAACACACCACTTTCAGGCGCATAGAAAACTACATTTTTTGATACCTTTTGTTCCTTATCAAGACGAGCAATTTGTTTTTTTGAAATACCCAGAGAAATTAACCTTTCATGCGTTCTTTCAAGCATCCTCTTATCATTATTCTTAAGCGCATGGACGTATTCTTCTTGTGCAACCACAAGTGGTGGTGAGTAAATTTCAAACAGTGGCTGGCCTTTCTTTACACGCTCACCTTCTGCCCTGACAGTCAGATTTTCAATCCATCCATCAGTCCGTGTGTGAATATGATTTATCCTCTTTTCATTATATGTAAGATAACCGACTGTATTGATATCTTTTGATATCGTTCCACGCTTGACAGTTTCAGTGCGTACACCAAGATTGTTAACGACCTCGGGTTTTATTTTAACGATGGGCATACCCTCACCCATCTCCTCTTCTACACCTTCATAGACGGGAACCAGATCCATACCCATAGGCGACTTGCCGGATTCATCACGACGATAAGTTGGGTTCATTGGTGCTACCCAATATAGAATTTTTTTCTCTTTAGAGTCTGATTTTACTTTTAAAGAATCATCCTCCATAACTTGACCATCGTATTCAATATCTAATCCTAAATTAGAAATAGTTTGTGAAATGTCCAGTCTATTCTCAATCGTAATACCGATTGTCAAGCCAATGACAAGTAACAGCAGGCTAACACTCATTTTTTTCATACTATTTCCCCTGGAGAATACAACAGGTTATCTTGTGATTTAGCTAGATTAATACGAATTATTAACATATCGAATTGTGTATTCAGTTCTGTTAATCGAGCACGCATCATGGTTGTGAAATCTGTTAAATCATTTTGATAAGCTTTTAATGTAGATTCTGAATTTTGTGCTTCATCGACATCCGCAATATCCCGTGTCTGCAGACTTTTATAATAAAGTGTACGTCCTCGTGGAAATGACTGCTGAATACCGACTTGCAGTTGCGTCATAGGTTCCGGTCCGCAATCAAATCTGTTTACAGGAAGATTCATTATGCCTAATTTTATCTTCGGATCAGGCAATTGCCCATCGGCAATGGCACGTCCATTTAAGCTGACTGATCGCGTATTAAATTGCCTGGTTATAAAATCAGAATCCAATGCAATCTGTTCAGACTCAGCCAGGGTCAATTCATTTGCGAATAACACAGTTGATGTAACAAATAGTAAAAATACACCAATAGTTTTTATAAAATGATAAACACACATAACACACCTCTAAAACAAAAAATAAAAAACGACGACTGATTTAATCAAAAATCAGTGAAGGCAAAAGACAGGATGTGTTTAATTCAGAAGTACAGTGTAATGCTGCTGAGGCAGGAAAATTGCTCGTTCAGGTGTGGTCGATATTCGATAATCTGGTGGACCCCGATTAGATATCTTTATCTCAGGTTCTACATAAGCAAATAAATGCTGCGAAAATTTTATCTTTTCTATTAGATCCGAATTTTTATCACTGTTTATTGTGGCGGTTATGGCATCACAGTCACAAACGCCCAGACAATGATCACTATTTACAGCACTTATTTCGTCAATAGAATCATCAAAATTCAGGCCATGACAATCATTCGATATCTCATCTATTGGTTCGCTATGAGAATTAATATCATCAACTGCCGATAAACAAGCCTGGCACACCAATAACAGCCAGCTACCCATAAAAAGGGATAGCGCAGCTGACGCAATTTTGTGCTGCTTGTTTTTAAATAGAACCAACATGGACACCATTATAGACCATATTAATATGAATAATTCATAAATTCCTTTAAGAATACAATTGAAATGGTAGCTAGTAGTGGCAAATGCAAACTGCTGAAATTAAAACAGATCCACTATCATTTCTTTTTCTTCACATACAAATCAGTAATGGTGCCAGCCTGCATCTCCGCTGCAAAATTAAGTGTTTCTGACAATGTAGGGTGAGGGTGGATGGTTAAACTGAGATCTTCCCAGTCGGCCCCCATTTCTAATGCTAATACAGCTTCAGTGATTAATTCAGCCGCATTAGTGCCTACAATACCCGCCCCCAGAATACGATGAGTTTCTGGTTGCCATAATATTTTTGTCATGCCTTCATCACAGCCCATACTCAAAGCACGTCCACTGGCTGCCCATGGGAAAACAGATTTTTCATACTTGATGCCATCGGTTTTGGCCTCGATTTCGGTCAATCCCATCCAGGCCACTTCAGGCTCGGTATAAGCTACAGAGGGAATGGTCAGGGCATCAAAACTCACTTTCTCTCCTGCAATCACTTCGGCAGCGACCTTGGCTTCGTGTGTTGCCTTGTGTGCCAACATCGGATCACCGACGATATCCCCAATCGCATATATGTGTGAAACATTAGTATGTTGCTGTTTATCTACACGGATAAAACCTTTTTCATCAACGTCAATGCCAGCGGCTTCAGCATTGATCGCATTCCCGTTGGGTTTACGTCCAACTGCCAGGAGGACGCGATCATAAATCTCAGATTCAGGAACACCTTCACCTTTGAATGTTACTTTTAATCCTTTTTTTAGTGATTTTATCGAAGTGACTTTAGCCTTGAGGTAAATATTGTCATATTGCTTTCTAATATGTTTATGTAATGGCCGAACAATATCTTTGTCACAACCCGGGATCAATTGAGCCATCATTTCAACGACAGATATTTTTGAGCCCAACGCATGATAGACCGTTGCCATTTCCAGACCGATGATGCCGCCGCCGATGACCAACAATTTTTCAGGTATATCAACTAAAGCAAGTGCACTCGTTGAATCCATCAATCTGGAATCATCATACGGAAATCCAGGGATTTTTACGGACTGTGACCCTGCCGCGATGATCGCATTATCAAATGATACATGTTGCACCTCATCACCATTTTCTACTCTTAGTATCCGATCAGATACGAATGAACCAATCCCTATCATGCTCTTGACCTTGCGTTGCTTCGCCAAGCCGGAAAGTCCATCAGTCAACCGAGTAATAATTGATTCTTTGTTGGCTCGAATGATATCGATATCCAGTTCAGGTTGATTAAATTTAATACCCTGTGCAGCCATTTTATCTGCTTCATGTATGATCTGTGCCTGATGAAGTAAGGCTTTGGAAGGAATGCAACCCACATTCAGGCACACACCTCCTAATGAATCGTAACGTTCAACCAGTATCACTTGTTTACCTAAATCTGCCGCGCGGAACGCAGCGGTATAACCCCCTGGCCCCGCTCCCAGCACCAAAACCTCGGCATGCACATCGAAAGTAATGCCTGAACTATTGACACCTTCAGAGTTGGTCGCTTGTTTTGGTTCTTGTTGTAATGTTTCTGCAGAAGAATTGTTTTTTTCGTTTTCAGAAAGATTTTCGAGCATAGAAGATTCTTCCATGCGCAAAATCAACCCACCTTCAGATATCGTTTCGCCAACCTTGATACACACCTCTTTGATAACGCCAGTTACCGGACTCGGTATTTCCATGGAAGCCTTATCGCTTTCCAAAGTCACTAGTGGATCTTCTATCTTCACTAATTCACCTACAGCAACCAGTATTTCTATAATCTCAACCTCGTCAAAATCACCAATATCAGGAACAACGATATCTTTTAAATCACTCACGAATAATTCCTACAGCAAGACACGGCGTATATCGTTCAAAAAACCAGCAAGTGTCACCATGAATTGCGCAGCTTCGGCACCATCAATCACTCTGTGGTCATAAGACAGATCCAAAGGCAATATCAGTCGGGGTTCAAACTCTTTACTATTCCACACAGGTTTAATTTCCGAACGTGAAATACCGAGAATGGCGACTTCAGGTGCATTCACAATAGGCGTGAATGAAGTGCCACCTATACCTCCCAGACTGGAAATCGTCATGCAAGCACCTTGCATTTCCTTTGGACTCAGTTTGCCTTCTCTTGCCTTACTGCTGATAATGCCCATCTCTTCAGCCAAGTCGTAAATATTTTTTTGATCGACATCCCTGAACACAGGGACAACGAGTCCATTAGGCGTGTCAACGGCAATGCCAATGTGATAATACTTCTTCAAAAATAACGAACCACCGTCGCTGGATAGAGATGAGTTAAAATGAGGATATTCCTTCAAGGCAGCAACCAGTGCTTTCATAATGAATGCCAGGAATGTGACTTTAACTCCTCGCTTCTCTGCTTCAGGTTTAAGCGATTTTCTGAAAGCTTCCATCTCAGTGACATCTGCGACCTCATGATGAGTCACCATCGGAACATTTAACCATGATCGGGTGAGATTGATCGCCGTCAGCTTTTTAATTTTACTTAATGGGTATTCTTCAACATCACCAAATTTCGTAAAATCCTGAACTGGTATAGGAGGTATACCAGAACCCGTCTGGGCCGTTGTGCTGGATAATGCCTGTTTGACAAAAGCCTTCACATCCTCCTTGAGTATTCGACCTTTTGGACCACTGGCTTTTGTTATTTTTGTAACGTCCAGGCCCAATTCCCGGGCAAACCGACGTACTGAAGGACTGGCATGAACCTGTCCTCCAGACTTTAAAACTGTGCTTGTCTCTTTTTCATCTGTTTGTGAGATAGAGTCATTTTTTTGTTTTACGACATCGGTTACCGTTGCTGTAGGCTCGCTTGTTTCAGGTTTATTTTTTTCTGTTTTTTCATTTGTATTTTTAGTTTCGTCTTTGGTAACGGTCTGTGTGGCAGATATAGAAATTATGCTGGCCCCCTGCGAGATACTGTCACCCACCTTGACGAATACGTCCTGTACTGTGCCCGCATGTGTAGAAGGGATTTCCATGCTTGCTTTATCGCTCTCCAGGGTAATCAAGGATTGTTCAAGTTCGACGGTGTCGCCGGATTGTACCAGCACTTCAATAACTTCAACTTCATCAAAGTCGCCTATATCAGGCACTTTCACTTCAATAATGTCACTCATCTAATAAAATCCTGTCGTATAGTTATCAATTAAAGACTAATTAAATAGTCCATGGCGCAGGACTCTCTTTATCGATGCCATATTTTTCCAACGCCTCTGAAACTTTATTCCGCTCTACCGTGTTTCCTTTGGCAAGACCATTCAATGCGGCTATAACCACCTGATAACGATCGACCTCGAAATGTTTACGCAGATTTTCACGCGTATCTGAACGTCCAAAACCATCAGTACCTAATACGGTATAGTGAGATCCTTCAGGAAGGTAAGGCCTGATTTGCTCTGCAAAAAGACGAATATAATCTGTCGAGGCAATAACCGGCCCCTTGTTTTTAGCCAAACATTTTTCTACATGTGGAATTTTTTGATCAGACTCAGGATGCAATCGATTCCAGCGTTCACACGTCTGTCCATCACGCGTTAGCTCTGTAAAACTTGGACAACCCCATATATCAGATTCAACGCCCCAGTCTTCTTTAAGCAATTCTGAAGCTGCAATAACTTCATTAAAAATCGTACCTGATCCCAGTAATTGCACACGTGGTTTTTTATTTTTTGTCCCTTTATGAAGTGAATACATTCCCTTGATAATGTCAGCCTCCGCACCTTTTGGCATTGCAGGATGCGCGTAGTTTTCATTCATAACTGTGATGTAATAATAAATATCTTCCTGATCAACATACATCCTGCGCAGACCATCTTGAATAATTACTGCCAACTCAAATGCAAAAGTCGGATCATAGGAAATGCAATTTGGTATGGCTGCTGACCAGAGATGACTATGTCCATCTTCATGCTGCAAACCTTCTCCATTGAGTGTTGTACGACCTGCAGTGCCTCCTAACAAAAAACCTCGGGTACGTTGATCAGCCGCTGCCCAGGCAAGATCGCCGACACGTTGAAAACAGAACATGGAGTAAAGAATGAAAAAAGGGATCATCGGTTCATTATTCGTTGAATAGGATGTCCCCGCTGCAATCCAGTCGCACATTCCACCTGCTTCGTTTATCCCTTCTTGCAAGACTTGTCCTTTTTTGTCTTCTTTATAAAACATTAACTGGTCTGAATCCTGCGGGATATACAGCTGTCCAAGCTGTGACCATATCCCCAATTGCCTGAACATACCTTCCATGCCAAATGTCCGTGATTCATCAGGGACAATGGGGACAATACGATTCCCGATTTTTTTATCTTTAACCAGGGTATTCAATATTCTGACAAAGGCCATGGTCGTTGATATTTCTCTACCTTCAGTTGTCTTTTGCAATAGTGTTCCAAAAGACTTGAGCGAAGGTACTTCAAGTGATTTGGATTTTTCTCTTCTGCTGGGTAGATAACCGCCGAGAACTTTACGACGCTGCTTCATATACTCGAGTTCTTTTGACCCTTCTTCAAAGAAAAGATAAGGCAATTTTTCAATATCTACGTCGGTGACTGGCAACGCAAACCGATCTCGGAAAATTTTCAGAGACTTCAGACTCATTTTCTTTTGCTGGTGTGTTGCATTCTGTGCTTCGCCTGATTCACCCATACCATATCCCTTGACTGTCTTGGGTAATATAACGGTTGGTTGGCCTTGATGATTTACAGCAGCGTGAAATGCCGCAAAAATCTTGGCAGGATCATGACCGCCTCGATTAAGCTCCCAGATATCTCTATCAGACCAATCTGCGACCATTGCCTTCAGCTCAGAGGTATTAAAGAAATGTTCGCGGACATAAGCACCATCTTTAGCCTTATAGGTTTGGTAATCACCGTCCACACACTCGGCCATACGTTTTTTCAATGCGCCATTTTTATCTTTCTGCAATAAAGCATCCCATTTTGTTCCCCAAATCACTTTGATCACATTCCAGCCAGCACCTCGAAAATTCGATTCCAGTTCCTGAATGATTTTTCCGTTACCCCGGACGGGTCCATCCAATCTTTGTAAATTACAATTCACTACAAATATCAGGTTGTCCAGTTTTTCGCGTCCCGCCATGCCGATTGCACCAAGAGACTCCGGCTCATCGGATTCACCATCGCCCATAAACAACCAGACCTTCCGACCTTCGGTTTCAGTAATATCGCGGTCTTGTATGTATTTCATAAATCGGGCCTGGTAAATGGCCATGATCGGGCCCAGTCCCATGGATACCGTGGGGAATTGCCAAAAATCTGGCATCAACCAGGGATGCGGGTACGAGGACAGTCCGCCACCACCAACTTCCTGTCGAAAGTTGTCCATTTTCTCTTCTGTCAAACGGCCTAAAATATAAGCCCTGGCATAAATCCCGGGAGACGAATGTCCTTGAACATAGATGAGGTCGCCATCATGTTCATCTGAAGGAGCGTGCCAAAAATGATTGTAACCTACGTCATATAAAGTTGCTGCTGAAGCGTAGCTAGCAATGTGGCCTCCCACATTGGAATCCTTGTTTGCCCTTAGCACCATGACCATCGCGTTCCAACGCACATAGGATCGAACTTTATGCTCTATGGTGGTGTCGCCTGGGTACTTTGCTTGTTTGAAAACAGGGATTGTATTGACGTATTCAGTATTGGCGCTGAATGGAATTTCAGCTCCTTCACTCCTGGCCTTTTCAATGAGTTTTTCAAGAAGGTAATGCGCACGTTCGGCACCTTCTATCTTCAGAACTGCCTCGAGTGCTTCAAGCCACTCATTGGTTTCGCGGGGATCTACATCATCCTGTGCAAGATTCGTTAATGGTAATTCAGTATTTGCATTCATAATTCACCAACTAATAATTAATTATTACGGACGATCCTGAATTGATACTTTGGCCTCTTCGGCTACAGAAAACAATGGCTTATGTAATTGAAACTGAATTTTATCAGCAATAGTCATGATTTTCTGACGACCGAACAGGGATTTTTCGACCCTGAATATCTACTCTTAACAAATTATGAAAGAAAAATGGAACAGAGGATGAGTTTGAAGGGAAGTGAATATAGGGGAAGGTACTGACAACCCTCTGTCGGTCAGTCGGTCGGGACATCACACATTAATTTATCTGGATATAACTTGATCTCACAACAATTGCGCTTTACATGTTTTTAGATCGTTAACACTATTTGATTTGCCAAGTAATTCGTCAAACGGTTGAGGTTCCCCAATACCATAACCCTGTCCGTAGTTCACCCCGATATCTTTTAGCATACCTTTGATGGCATCGTTCTCCACAAATTCAGCAATGGTCTGCATACCCATCACATGACCAATCTCGTTGATCGATTTCACCATGGCATGATCTATGGGATCATCAATAATGTTTTTGACAAACATGCCATCGATCTTCAGATGATCCACTGGCAGGTTTTTTAAGTAGCCAAACGAGGACAAACCACTACCAAAATCATCTAATGCAAATCGGCACCCAAACTCCTTGAGCGTTGATATAAATTTAATTGCTGTGCTTAAGTTCGAAATGGCGGCTGTCTCTGTGATCTCAAAACAGATCTTCTCGCCCTGAATTCCTGATTCATTCAGTTGAGTCATGATAAAACCAAGAAAATCATTATCTGTAATAGATTGACCAGAAAGATTAATGGAACAAAATTTAATTTGTTTTAGAAACACAGGGTTCTCTGCCAATAAAACAAAAGCATGCTCAATTACCCAATGATCTATTTTAGAGATCAGGTTATAACGCTCAGCAGCAGGCAGAAAGGCACCCGGAAGGATAGTTTCCCCTTGCTCATCTATCATCCGGACCAGAAGTTCATAATGGTCACCACTGCTCCCATCAAGAGGCATAATGGGTTGTGCGTAGAGACAGAACTTGTCTTCTTCAAGCGCTTGATTAATTCGTCCTACCCATTGCATCTCACCATGACGCTCGGCCATCTCTGAGTCTTCAGCATGATACTCTTGAATACGATTCCGGCCCTTGTCCTTGGCCATGTAACAGGTCGCATCGGCATCTTTTAGTAATTGGGTAAGGTTGGTGGTGGTTTCTGTAATAGGCACCAATCCAATACTCACCCCAACCTTGAAGCTGCGACCTTGCCAGGAAAATTGATAATCCTGTACCGCTTTTTGTAGTGACGTAGCAACCTGGCGTGCATCATCAAGTGAACAGTACTCCATCAAGAGACCAAACTCATCGCCCCCCAGACGAGCCAGGGTATCTCGATGCCTCACTTTATTCATTAGCAGTGAACCAATCTGGCGCAGCATTTCATCCCCGGCAGTATGTCCACAGGTATCATTAACCACCTTAAATTGATCGAGATCCATAAAACAGAGCGCGTGCTCCTCCTTGCCCTGACTTACAGTTGAAAGCAACCGAGCAGTCCGTCGCTCAAACTCTCTTCGATTAACCAGTCCCGTCAAAGTATCGTGGTTTTCCTGATAACTAAGTTGTTCAGAGAGTTGTCGTGTCACGGTGATATCTTCGCAGACGATCAGTGCTTTATATGTCTCCTCCACATCATCTAATACCCGTGCTGTTTCCCTCACCCATAAGAGCGACCCGTCTTGTCGTACCTTTCTCAATTCCCAATTGTGCACCTTATTTGGTTCGGCAAAACACTTGTGCAAATATTCCTCTGCCAAAACTCTGTCTTCTTCATAGAATACGTTGATAACGGACTTACCAACAAGCTGTTCTTTTGAGTAACCCAGTTGTTCTATTCCAAACTGGTTAACAGAAAGCACCTTTCCGTATTTATCGACCCCAAATATCATATGGGGATTATTATCGAATAGGGCTCGGAAACGTTCTTCACTATCCTGTAGTGCTTTTTCTGCCTTTTTGCGCTCAGTGATGTCCCGCCATACAACATGGAGAACTTTTCTCTCTCCGAAAGGAATGGCAGTCAAGAGAACTTCCACGGGAAAGACTTCGCCATTTTGTCGCTTATGGTCCCACTCAAAACGGATGCTCCCCTGTTCATACACGGTTGACAATATTTCATTCTCTTTTTCGAAAGAGTTTCTTCCATCAGGTTGCATTTCTGGGGATAACTCAGATGGGTGAGTGTCTAATAATTCCTCTTTGTTCTTGTAACCAAGCATCTTGACGGTTGCCGAATTGCAGTCTACAAACTTATCTCCCTCAATAATGAGAATGGCATCGGCAGATTGCTCAAAAAGTGTTCTATATTTTCTCTCACTTTCATTTAAAGCCTCAACCGCCTGATTGCTCTCGGTAAGCATATATTTTAAAAAAAAGATGGCCATAAAGGCCATGATGCTAACAATCAATCCAGGAAATTCTGTTACTTGCCACGTGAACAAAAGGGACCAGGACTCATGGGTATCCCAGAGCGTAAATATCTGCCGTAATGCCATCATGCCAAGCATGATGGACAGAAAGCCCATGCGCCAGTCTTTGATTTGTTTCAACAATACGATAGACCAACCCAAAGCAACAAGACGAATCAGAATAGAGACGGTAAGGATCAGGCTCATGACTTTGTCACTTTAAGTATTTGAAAGGTAAAAAATATTCGGTAAGCCGAATAAATGACTACAGGATTTTTGGAGCTCCCGACTAGACCCCTATACGTTGTATCGATAGATATTTGCTGCACAGTGGCCCAACTCCCTGCTAATGATTAGTATTATTATTTCTTCGTCTATGGAGTATGTTTAATCTAGCAGAATTAATTTATTTTCGAATCCCCCAAATGGGGTAACTTTATTGATTCTGCCAATATCTAATATTGAATTCCGAAAAAAACTATACGGTTACTTGAGACAATTCCTCAGTATTCTCATTGATCTTCGGATTAACTAAAAATACCCCAATTTGAAGTACATACAAACACTATTCCCGTTACTAGACTTAGCCAGATCAATCTGATTATGGAGAATTTATTATGGATGTTAGAGTGGAAGATGTGTGTGTTGTCACTGGGTATCGGCTAACTGAATATCAAGTTTTAATGATAATGAATTAGTAAATACCTATTTTAGTATCAGAAATGACAAAGGTGCAGTATTAGGATCTAATTATGATGATATTGAAATACCACTAGATATAATTCTTAGCATAGAACACCAGGACTTGAACTACATTCTACCAAATGAGATTGCGTGAATAACTGCACGGTGTGTAAATGCCTGTTAAAAATAATCATTCCATGTCCAATATAATGTCTGCTCAATATTGCGATCTCAATTACTCGACACAACACATGCGTTAAACCTCTCTGTTGATGTTCAAAAATCATCAGTCATAAATGTATCATCTGATATTGTGATGCATTTATCATTCTTCTACTTTAATTTGTGATGCACCTAACATTCATTTGTCTCAATCACGAGTAATATTGTGACCATGAAGATGAATTCAGGAGTATTGAAATGAGTCAATTACGTGTAGAAACGATAACTTATCCAAATACCGGCAAGGTTTATGCTGAACTGTATTACCCAGAAAATGAGCTAATACCTATTGCTACAACCGAACCGATTTATCCGAATCGAGAAGAAGCAGTTAAGCAATCCTGTGTGATGTTTGAGTGCTGGATGTCTCTTTTGGTTGAAGAGCTAGAGGAGCAAGAAAAACCTCGCCATAAAGACGGGGCTTGATAAACCGTCTATTTATAGTAGTTTAGACTTATGATGTGTTAATCATCTACATACTTGTTCTGTTGAAAAACTCGACAATTTGAAGATGTTAAATTTATGCTAAGAGGCAATTACTTCGACTTATGAATGAAGGACAGATAAAAATTAAGATTCTTCTGATACAAGTGGTAGATTGGTCATTATTAATCTCCGTGTTTTCCATTGGGATAAATGCTGTTTTCTATTCAGAAAACCTTAATCTCATGATAACTATTTTCCTTATAGGATTGTTTTTATTGAACAGGTTGGGGCAAATAACGCTTAACAAAATTGCCACGTTGCGTATGGAACTGGAAAAAATACATAATAAATAAAAAAATAAATCATAGATCAACAAAATCAATATCTGTTGATCGTTTCTTGAATATTAAATGGCCGATATGCACAAAGTTTAACCATTGACATTTATTCGTCTTCTTTCGCTGGATACTGTTGAAAAACTCCGTTTATTTTAAGGATAATAAAATTACAGTCGTTTAAGCGATTTAATTTCTATTAGATATGAGAGGGTACATGGAATGCTTAAAATCTCGATCTGGATCCTCTATTGCGGCTGTAACCCGTCAACACCATGTGGACCAACTATCCTGATTGCCTAAGAGATAGAT
>CAZDFI010000063.1:12573-15191 GCA_964504725.1 uncultured Enterobacteriaceae bacterium | reverse complement strand
CGATGTCGGTGGCATTGCTGCTGATCGCCGTTACGTTAGTACCGATGTCGGTGGCGTTGCTGCCGATCGCCGTTGCGTTAGTACCGATGTCGGTGGCGTTGCTGCCGATCGCCGTTGCGTTAGTACCGATGTCGGTGGCATTGCTGCCGATCGCCGTTGTGTTGCTGCTGATGTCGTTGGCGTTGTCGAGAATGTCGATGGCGTTACCCATAATGTCGGTGGCGTTGTCGAGAATGTCGATGGTGTTGTCGAGAATGTCGGTGGCGTTGTCGCCGATCGCCGTTACGTTAGTACCGATGTCGGTGGCATTGCTGCTGATCGCCGTTACGTTAGTACCGATGTCGGTGGCATTGCTGCTGATCACCGTTACGTTAGTACCGATGTCGGTAGCGTTGCTGCCGATCGCCGTTGTGTTGCTGCTGATGTTGCTCAAGTTGTTGGTGATCACTGTTGAATCAATACCAGTACCTCCTCCTCCAACTGCTTCGATTTCAACTGCCACTGCGGCATGAGGGATAATCCCCGCTGTCGCGCTAATTGCCACTGCAATCGCAATTGTCAGTTTCTTTTTCTTTAACACATTGTCATTTTTATTTTCCACTGAACCACACTCCTCTCATATTTATTGATTTTCTTGCAATTGCCAGGGCCGAACATTCCCCTCCAGGTTATGTATAACACTGACTCAAATGTTTCTGCGCGAAAGGTTAAACTACTTACAAAAAAAAATATGTCCGTCATATACCCCACATGAAGAACTTTTTTATTGCGACTGTCGTTTTGTTTTTAAGTAAGCTGATATGCGTCAGACGACTTTTGCGATCAACGAGTACGTTCAGTCCGTGCTTTTGGTCTGACAATGCGACCATTTCGTTTTTCGCTTTTTATGTTTTCAGGGAAGCGTGACCATCAAATGTTAGGCCAGACAACAAATGTATTGATATATCGATTCCTGGCACACGTGGGGTTATGGTGGACTCATACATTAGCTTTGACCTCCCCCACGTTATCAAATTAGAATCCGCCTCCTGATTTATACTCACTACTGGAAGGAAGCAAAAAATGGTCGACGGGGAAAAAACGATTGCTATAATCTCAAAAGATTTTCCCGACTGTGATCTTTTTGGATGCGGGATCTTTCAAAATGCCCTGTTGTTGTACGATCTTTTTAACGCTATGGATAAATTTAAGGTCGTCTTTCTCCTGTCTCATAGAGAAGGCGGCTTGATAAGTAATTCGGATACTTATGAATCATACGTCTTCGCTGATTTAGAAGACCTGCCTTTCAAGATTGATGTTTGTATTGAGACCACTGTCTATACTGAAGTCGAGCATAAACAACTCTTTAAAAAACATCATGCCAATATCAAAATTGTAGCGTTGAGGTTGGGTAATTTTATCGCCCACGACATCGATACCATCATCTATGACGTAAAACTATCTAAGCAGATGAACGCCGAGGCAATAGATGCGGTATGGATTTCCCCACAGCATCAACACGCACGAGAATACATATCAACGCTTTATGATCTGGACAGCTCCAAAGTAGCGGTCGCACCCTACATATGGGAGCCTCGTTTCCTTGACGACAGGATAGCAAAAATAGGGAAAAGCTATCACGAGCTAAAGTTTTCCCCGTCTGATCCGAAAAAGATAGCAGTACTTGAACCCAATTTAAGCTATGTTAAAAACGCACTTGTTCCTATACTCATCATGGAAGAGGCATACAGGGTTGATCCCAACGCCTATGAAGCAGCCTACGTAAACTGGAATGACAAGTCGGACGATAGCAGATATTACTTCCTGGAAACTTTTGGCCGAAACTGTGCCATTGTTCGATCAGAGACTAACAAACTTTATTTTATTGGCAGGACCGAGTTTGTAGACATTGTAAATGACGGAATTAAATACATTGTCTCGCACCAGAGAGATAATGCCCTGAATTACCTCTATCTGGAAGCAGCTTATCTTGGACTACCTTTAATACACAACTCACCATTCCTGTCCGACTTCGGTTACTACTACGAGGATTACAATACCAAACAGGGTGCCACAGCCCTGCTAAGGGCACTTGCTGAGCACTCAAATACACTGGAAGACTACAACAAGTCATCGGCAGAACTTCTTAAAAAGTACAGCATTGATAATCCTACTGTAAAAAATAAATATCGGCAGTTGATTGACAGCTTATTTGATAAAAATTAACCGCCTTGCTCGTCTAGTTCCTTCTCAACAAAATCAAGGACATCATGGATGGCATCTACCACAAGTTCGGGTTCATCCAGATGGATAAGGTGTCCGCTATTTTCAGCGATGATGTGCGTCGAGTTACCATTCAAGTAACTCAATTCATCCTGCAATTCCTTCCAGACCGCTTCCATGGAATCACCGTAAGGTGTGTCAGGCCAAACGCGCTTGCCACGCGATAATACAACGATGGGAATATCCAGAATTGGGCCATGATGAACATCCCTGAGTTCTCTTGAGCTGAGCGCGTAATTTGCCATTTCCTCACGCCATGTCAGCAATGCTGTCCATCGTGTCATTAATAGTTGTGCAAGGGCAGCCTCTTCTTCTGGATAATGTTCATGTATCACAGATTTCGTAAACATGTTACT
>CAZDFI010000063.1:8658-12563 GCA_964504725.1 uncultured Enterobacteriaceae bacterium | reverse complement strand
CCTGATGCAGTGAGCGTCTGACCACATCTTTGCCGTTCTCGGGGAGTCGATACACCTGTTCTTCATGTGATGAGTCTATGAGAACAATGCCGACGATTTCGTCACCAAAATTCCGTGCAAAGTACTGTGCTGTAAATCCTCCAAAAGAATGTCCGACAAGGATATAGGGTCCATGTATACCCGCATTTTGTAACAGGGTGTGTAACTCATATGTAATCCTTTTTGTGGTTCGTGGTAAAAGCCCCATATCACTCCAACCATAACCAGCGCGATCATAGGCACAGACTCTTGCGTATTGCGACAGTGATTTTTGAATATTTCCCCATTCCAGAGAAAAACCGCCCGCACCTGAATCCAGAATAATACTAGGGCTTTTATTACCGATACAATTGATATGCATGGTACGGCCATCAACATCGATCAACTGACCTGGAGGTTCAAAATTTATCACTTCTGACCACGCAACGCGGGGTATTGCCAAAACCAGGAAAATCAACAACAGTAGTAACAGGCTAAATACTACTCTGTTATTGATGATAGATTTACCTTCGACTGAGTTGCATTCAATCATGTAATATCCCCTATGACATTCTGCTGGCGACTGCCTCGATCCCCATACGATCCAGGTCATAGTGCCAGAACTATAGTAGACAAATTATCCTGATAAGCAAACACATAAAAATACTGTTCACAGAACCTTTGTCACCCAGTAAGCATATTTGTTCAAAATGCCAGAAAAAACAGACCAATATGATCAAAAATGCAGCATGTTTAAACGCCTGGCAGCAATTTTTTACGATAGTTTGTGTCTGTTCTCTCTTTTCTTCCTGGCAACCCTGATCCTGATCTTTTTCACCAAAGGTGAGTCCATAGCTAGCAACAATATCGCTTACGATCTTTTTCTAGCACTCACTACTTATTTATATTTCGTCTGGCAATGGGTGAATGGCGGTCAAACGCTAGGTATGCGTACCTGGAAAATTCGTTTGTATCAGAATGACGAAAGACCAGTTAGCTGGTTCCGAGCGTCCAGCCGTTTTGCACTGGCTAGTCTATCTTTCATTACTCTTGGTATGGGTTTCATCTGGGCATTATTCGACGCAAACAGGCTCACTTTCCATGATCGTTATTCCCGAACCCTGTTGCTTTTACAATAATCAAAGACGTCTCTGTTCCTGATCGGGTAACTGATAACCGCCACGATGCTATACTGCAATAACTATAATAATGTTAGCCTTGTCAACCAAATAGATTGTCTATCTGGTATCGAAATAACGCCAGAATAACTTTAAAACCTATGTTTGATAGAAAGATAATGGTATCCATCGTCTTGCTCTCGTTGCTCGCCGTGGTTTGCTTGAATATCCTGGCGACTTATTGGGTTATCAATTCCGGCATGAGTCAACTTCATGCTGAAAATAATTTGTTGGAAAACATTCAGGTAACCCTGTTGGCACTGACTGCCTTAGCCTTCCTGACGCATCTATTGCACGCAGGTAAATATCACCATGCCTTTGCCTTGTATGTTGCCCTGTTCTGTTTCAGTTCTATCTTGCGTGAACTGGATGTCGAGACATTTGCTATACCGGAAATATTGATATTGCTGGGTAGCGGTACTGGAAAAAAAATCATGCTGGCCTCACTTTGGCTTTTTTTGGCAGGTTACAGTGTGATTAATTATCAAAAAATCAAGCCGCAATATTGGCGTGATCTGGCCCTCGAAAAATCCACGCTTATTATTTTTTTGGGCGGGTGCTTACTTATTTTTGGCGGCCTGTTTGATCGCCGGATTATCGACGTTTATCATTATCAATTCTATGAAGAACTTCTCGAAACGAACGGATATTTTATGATATGGGTGGGGGCAATCATGTCTGCCCCATATTTTAAAAACAGTGTAGGAATCCCCAAGCCCTCACGCTGTCTTTCGGAGTAGCCAGATAATCACACCCAACATTAATAACGTTGGAAACGTCACACTCAGCGCGGGATTGATGTCATAGACAATCCCCATATGACCAGCAATCTGATTAATGATGTGAAAGATGATTCCAATCAAACAGCCCAGGGAAACACGTTGACCAATCGCTGTCATTCTTGAATAACTTTTCACCATCGGAATGGCAATCAGTACCATCACAATAATTGCAAATGGATTAATTATTTTTGACCAAAGTGCTTGCTCATAAAGAAGACTATTTTGACCATTGGTTTTTAAATAGCTGATGTAATCAAAAAGACCGATAAGCGACATGAACTGTGGTTTAATAAGGAGCAGATTTATCACATCTGGGTTTAACAATGCCTCCCATGTCGCGAGATTCATTTGCTTGATATTAATACCCTCATCGGTAATCTCTGTTTGCCTGATGTCTTCAAGCACCCATTGATCATTTTTATATTCAGCGCGTCTGGCAAAAGTACTTGTTCGTAATCTATCGACATCATCAAACTCATAAATATAAATTTCTTCTACTCTGTCACCCGGTAATATTTTGCGGATATTAATAAAACTGTGACCATCCCTGGACCAGAATCCGTATTTCGTTTTCAAGGTAATCTGTTCTGTTAATGCCACTGAACGCATATGTTGGGCTGTTTCTTCACTATAGGGTGAAATAACTTCACCAACGAACAAGGAGATACAAATAAGAACTGCAGCACCCTTAATTAGTGACCAGGCAAGTCTTAATTGTGACATTCCTGATGTTCTAATAACGGCAAGCTCACTGTTTTTGGTGAACATACCCAGAGTCGCCATACTGCCTATTACGGCAGCGATTGGAAATAATTCAAAAGACAATCTTGGCACGGTCAGAAAGACATACGTCAGCGCCTGCCAAACCCCGTAATTGCCTCGTCCCGTTGAATCCAGCTGATCAACCAACGCAAAAAAGGAGAACAAAAGTACCAAAGAAAATAACGCCAGCAATGTTATCTTGATTAAGGTCAGTGCAATATAACGATCAATTATTTTCATTGGCTTGCTTTCAATACTTGCACTTCATTACTTTGCTTCAACCAACGTCTTATTTGAGGCAAATAATAAAGGATCAGTATGGTGATTATTAATAAGGCATGGACCCACCACAAGCCTATGAATGAAGGAATTTCATCTCGTTTTAATAGTGATTTAGAGACACCAAGTAGATTGCTGTAAATAAAATAAATCAGCATTGAAATAAATATCAACACATAGCGTTTTTCACCAATTGGCAATTGGCTAAGTAATACGGCAAGTAAAGACAGCAACATGCATGAAAGTACAGATGAAACCCGCCACTGCAGTTCCGCCTTATGTTGTGCTAATTCTGAAAACAATAGAATCGATGTCGGGATCGACTCCAGTCTTTTTCCGGCGTCTAACACCGATTCATCAGTCTCTAATAATATCGCGTAGGTCTTATACTCCGTAATTTTGTAATCAAGTGCCCCGGGGGTCCCAACATAACGACGTCCATCTTCGAATTTTATATAACGATTTCCCGAGGCTTCATCAAGCTCAAAAACGGCCCTGTCTGAAGTTAATACGCCCTGTCTTCCATGTTGTCTCACCTGTAGAAAAATGTTCTCCATGGCTTTCTTATCGCCGGAAAGTGACTCGACATAAACTATCCGGTCTCCCTTGCTGAATTCCTTGAATTGCCCCGCAGCTATGCCGGTAATATCTGCATCTTGCCTGGCCTGAGTTTTTAACTTTTGAAGACTGACCTCAGCCCAGGGCGCAAGTAAAAATGCTACACCTGCGACAGCGATACAAACAGGTACGATAAGGAGAGATACGATTTTTAATTGCTCCAGTTTCCTCATCCCGGTGGTGAACATGATCGCCATCTCATTATCGCTTACCAGTCGGGAATAGGTGAGAATCACCGCAAGGAAAATTGTGACTGGAAGTAACCTTG
>CAZDFI010000063.1:0-8648 GCA_964504725.1 uncultured Enterobacteriaceae bacterium | reverse complement strand
TCAAAAACAAGAGAACTTGAGATTTTGCCCGCAGCGGCATCAGCCAGATACCCGACAAACCTGTCACTCGAGTAAATCAGGAACAACAGGCCGGCTAGCCAGAATAACCGCTGCAAGATTTCAAGATGGATAGATCGCCTGAGGATCAATGTGCCTGTCCCATGAGCCTGTCCCTAAAATATCTAAGTGTTTTTGCGTCCATTGGCATAAATGAATAAACTGGGAACCGACAACGTTGGTTAAAGTCAGCTAATCTTAACATACTGAGACACCAACTATTTAATCAACCAAACTGGCATAAATAGAAAATTATGAATTTTACAATCAAAAGCGGTAGCCCGGTGAAACAACGCACAGCCTGTGCTGTCGTTGGCATCTTCGAATCTCGTCGTCTTTCAGCAGCGGCCCAAGCCATCGATAAAGCAGGTAAAAAGCACCTATCAATGATACTCAAGCGTGGCGACATGAACGGTAAAATCGGCCAATCTCTTTTGCTGCATAATGTTCCAGGAAACGCAGCAGAAAGGGTCTTGCTGGTTGGCTGTGGCAAGGAAAAAGATCTGAATGTCAGTCATTTTCGTCAAATCGTTGCCAACAGTATTAACAAACTAAAATTAACCAGTGCGACAAATGCGCTCTCCTGTCTGGCAGAATTGAATGTAAAAACCAGTAATAAAGAAAGCAAAGATGAATACTGGAAAATAAGGCAAATTGTTGAAATAAGCCAAAGTGCTTTGTATGAATTCAATCAACTGAAAAGTAAAAACAAGCGACCAAAGAATAAACTGCGCAAGCTAGCACTGTCAGTCCCTGAACGCTGGGATGTGGCTGCGAGCCAACGTGCAATTAAAGATGGCAGTGCCATTGGCAAAGGTGTTTCATTGACACGCGATCTGGCCAACTTGCCACCGAACATCTGCACACCTACCTATCTGGCAGAACAGGCAAAACAATTAGGCAAGGCACAAAAATCAGTCAAGGTAACTGTACTCAATGAAGCCGCCATGGAAAAACTTGGCATGGGTTCTTTACTGTCTGTTTCTCAAGGAAGCCGCCAGCCAGCAAAGCTTATCAGTATGGAATATCAAGGTGGTGAAAAAGATGACAAACCTTTTGTATTGGTGGGCAAAGGTGTCACTTTCGATACCGGCGGTATCTCAATCAAACCCTCCGCGGCCATGGATGAAATGAAATATGATATGTGTGGCGCAGCCAGTGTCTTTGGTGCCATCACAGCGGTCTCTGAAATGGGACTACCGATAAATGTTGTCGGTGTGGTACCTACGGTTGAAAACATGCCGGGAGGCGAGGCAACAAGACCGGGAGATATTTACACCAGTATGTCTGGTCAGACGATTGAAGTGCTTAATACAGATGCCGAGGGTCGTTTAATCTTGTGTGATGCACTGACCTACAGCGAAAAATTTAACCCTGCCACCGTAATTGATATTGCAACACTCACCGGTGCCTGTGTGATTGCATTGGGGAAACACGCCTCAGGCTTGCTGAGTAATCATGAGCCATTAGCCAAAGATATTCTTGATGCTGGTGAAAACACCGGAGATAGAGCGTGGCAACTGCCCCTCTGGGATGAATATCAAAACCAGATCAAAAGCCCATTTGCAGATATGGCTAATATCGGAGGTCGAGAAGCAGGAACGATTACTGCTGCCTGTTTCCTTTCACGATTTACCAAAAAGTTTCACTGGGCACATCTCGATATCGCCGGCACGGCCTGGCTAACTGGAAAAAACAAAGGCGCAACAGGCCGACCTGTGCCGATGCTGGTTCAATACCTGATGGATCGATGTAAATAAACCAAGTAGCACTGAATAAATGGCCCGAATAAAATGTCTCAGGTAGATTTCTATGTACTCCCCGAGCATGGTAAACGGGAGCATTTTGCCTGCGCACTGATCCAGAAAGCATGGAAACAGGGCAATAATATTTTCATTAACATGCGTTCTGAGCCGGCAATGGTAGCATTTGATGATTTACTCTGGACTTTTAAGGACATCAGTTTTTTGCCACATTGTCTCGTTACAGAGGACAACGCCGAAACTACTCCCATTGTCATCGGCCATGATATTCAATCGGACAGTCAAATACCGGAACACACGCACATAGTTCTCAACCTTGCCGATCAAATACCACCGGAGTTAACCAGGGTAGAAAGAATTCTGGAGATTGTTGCGGGAAATGAGACTGAACGGCAACAGGCTCGCAAGCGATATGCAGATTACAGGAATCATGGTCACGTATTAGATAAACATACGATAGAATCCAGTTATGGCTAGTGAGAACCAAGAAGACGACACATCCTCTAATGCAGATATTGGTGATTCCATTGATGAGCTGGAAAGCCTGTTTGCTGAAAGCAGCATTACCACCGGAATCACTCCCAGTCTGCAACCCGAAATTCCTGTGCTTAATGATATTGTTGACGCTGCTGAGGCGGGAAGATACGCACAGAGTGAAACAACATCAGAATCCATCAACACCCCGGCAGACAAGGATGAAGATCTTCACATAGTCAAGCTGAGCAAGTTAATGGATACAGTAGATCAAAAATTGTCGAGCGAACTGGATCCCCTGGTCGATATACTCAAGGACACCATCAAGGACAGCATTATCGATGAGCTCAAACAGCAATTAAAAAAAGAAGCAAAACAAGTGCAGCCGCTGCCTGTCGATATTAATGATCCAGACAAGTCCTCTGAATGAGTCATTCCGGTAGTATCTTCCTTCATCATTCTCTGAAATTTAAATGCAGTGGCTTTATTTCTGTAATAAACACGGCATAATGCCCGTCCTTCAAGGCTTGCGGATAGAATATACGACCAAACATAGCCAGGATTAACAAGCGTCCAATAATTAAGGTCATCATGGAAAAAACCTATAACCCTCAATCGATAGAGACACAGTGGTATCAAAGCTGGGAAAAGGCAGGCTATTTCGGTCCTGAAGGCAGCGGTTCGCCCTATTGCATCATGCTGCCACCGCCTAATGTGACAGGGAGTCTGCATATGGGTCATGCTTTCCAGCACACCCTGATGGATATCCTGATCCGCTACCATCGTATGAAGGGTGACAAAACGCTCTGGCAATGTGGTACCGATCATGCGGGTATCGCAACCCAGATGGTGGTGGAAAGACAACTCGAACAAAATGGCACTGATCGTCACGAATTAGGCCGCGAAAAATTCACTGAAGCCGTCTGGGACTGGAAGGCCCATTCCGGTAATACCATCACCAATCAGCTAAGGCGTCTGGGAACCTCCATGGACTGGTCGCGAGAGCGTTTCACCCTGGATGACTGTTTATCTGAAGCCGTTAAGGAAGTATTCATTCAGCTTCACCAGGAAGGTCTAATTTACCGTGGCAAACGACTGGTCAATTGGGATCCTCTTCTACATACGGCCATTTCAGATCTGGAAGTCATCTCTGAAGAAGAAGACGGGCATATGTGGCACATGAAATATCCACTTGCCGATGGTATAGGACACCTTATCGTTGCCACCACGCGTCCAGAAACCATGCTGGGTGATGCCGCCGTAGCAGTACATCCAGACGACGAACGCTACCAGGATTTAATCGGCAAAGAAGTTGAATTACCCCTGACGGGTCGCAAGATCCCGGTCATCGCAGATAATTATGTCGATCCTGAATTCGGTACCGGTTGCGTCAAGATCACACCGGCTCATGATTTTAACGACTATGAAATGGGTCAACGCCATGACTTGCCACTGATTAATATTTTTACCGTCGATGCGGCGGTCAATGATGACGCCCCAGAAGCCTACCGTGGCATGGATCGTTACGATGCCCGTAAACAGATCGTCGCCGATCTGGAGGCTGCTGGTTTGCTCGAAAAAATTGAGCCGCATAAATTAGTGGTACCCAGAGGAGATCGTTCCCATGAAGTCGTTGAACCTTATTTAACCGATCAATGGTATGTCAAGATTCAACCACTGGCCGATCCAGCCATCAAGGCCGTTGAAGATGGTGACATTACTTTCGTTCCAGAGAACTGGAACAAAACCTACTTTGAGTGGATGCGTAATATTCAGGATTGGTGCATCAGTCGCCAACTTTGGTGGGGACATCGTATTCCTGCCTGGTATGACGAAGACGGTACTATCTATGTCGGTCGTTCCGAAGCAGAAGTTCGTAAAGACAACAACCTCACTGATGAGATAACACTGACACAGGATCAGGATGTCCTCGATACCTGGTTTTCATCTGCCTTATGGCCCTTCTCAACATTAGGCTGGCCTGAAGAAACACAGGACATGGAAGATTTTTATCCCACGAACGTTCTGGTGACCGGTTTTGACATTATCTTCTTCTGGGTTGCTCGTATGATCATGATGGGGCTGAAATTCACTGGCAAGGTGCCCTTCAAGGAAGTCTATATCCATGGCCTGGTGCGCGATGCCGAGGGACATAAGATGTCCAAGTCTAAAGGTAATGTGCTTGACCCCATCGACTTGATCGACGGTATAGACCTGCGGGCATTGGTTGAAAAACGTACCACCGGATTGATGAAGCCCCAGGATGCACCAAAGATTGAAAAGGCCACACGCAAACATTTCCCTGAAGGCATCGAGAACTATGGTACAGATGCATTACGGTTTACCTTCGCCTCACTCGCCACACAAGGACGAGATATCAGTTTTGATGTTGGTCGTATCGGTGGTTACCGAAATTTCTGCAACAAACTCTGGAATGCATCACGTTATGTGATGATGAGTGTGGAAGATCAAATTATCGAGAGTGACGGAGACAAACTGGAATTTGGTCTGGCTGAGCGTTGGATCATGACACGCCTTGCACAAACGATTGAACAGGTAACAAAGGGCATTAACACCTATCGCTTCGACCTTGCCAGCAAAGCTATTTATGAATTCACCTGGGATGAATACTGCGACTGGTATCTGGAACTCTCTAAAACAGTTTTAACTGATGATAATGCGAGCGTTGCAGCAAAGGCTGGCACACGTTTAACATTACTCCGAGTCCTGGAAACATTGACACGTCTTTCACATCCCATCATGCCCTTCATTACTGAAGAGATTTGGCAAAAGATCGCCCCTATGCTAGATCCGGAGCACGAGACAAAGACCATCATGAAAACGCCCTATCCTGTGGTTGAGGATATTGTTACTGATGAAAATAGTCTGGAAGCCATTGCATGGGTCAAAGCATTCGTTCTAGGTGTTCGCAAAATTCGTGCTGATCGTGATATTGACCCACGCAAATCATTAGCCGTTAAAATTAAAGGCGGTTCAAAACAGGAACAAAGCTGGTTAAACCAGAATAGCCACTATTTAAAAGACATCGGCCGTATTGAATCCATCACAACAATCGACGAAGAACCAGATGATGCAGTCATTGCCCTCGCCGGTGAAATGACCTTATTGGTACCGTTGGCTGATCTGATTGACCCACAGGCAGAGATTACCAGACTGGAAAAAGAACTGGAAAAACTGCGAAAGAATAGCGACAGCATCGCCAAAAAGCTGGAGAATAAAAACTTCGTTGACCGAGCGCCTGCAGTAGTCGTTGAAAAAGAACGTGAACGACTGCAAGAGAACAATGTCTCTATAGAAAAACTTGAAGGGCAACACCAGCGTATCAGTAACTTAAGCCAGTAGATAAAATTATGTTTGAAACAGTAAAAGAAGAAATCCAGGTTGTATTTGAACGTGACCCGGCGGCACGTTCCACACTGGAGACAATTTTCACCTGCCCCGGTTTCCAGGCCATCCTGTTCCATCGCTTCAACCATTGGCTCTGGCAGAAGAAATTATTTTTGCTGGCACGCATGACTGCGCATATTGCAAGATTTTTAACGGGCATTGAGATTCATCCCGCAGCAATGATCGGACAGCGTTTTTTTATTGATCATGGCATGGGCATCGTCATCGGTGAAACCTCGGAAATCGGGGATAACTGCTCTATCTATCATGGTGTGACCCTTGGCGGTACCACCTGGCAAAAAGGTAAACGCCACCCCACCCTGAAAGATAATGTGGTTATAGGTGCCGGGGCAAAGGTGCTCGGTCCAATCACCATCGGTGAAGGATCACGCATAGGCTGCAATGCAGTCGTTGTTCATAATACTCCTCCAGGTTCAACAGTCGTCGGTGTCCCCGGCCATGTGATTGTAAAACGTGATGATGATGACAAGTCTGCACAACGCGAAGCCATGGCTAAAAAAATTGGCTTTACTGCTTATGGCGAAAGCAAAGACATGCCTGATCCCATCCAGAACGCATTGGACTCAGTACTGGATCACATGCACAAAACCGATCAAGAACTGGAAGAACTGAAAAAGAAGCTTAAATAACGAACAGGTTCAGCATGTCGAATGGAACAGGCCGCCCACAGCCTCTCCGTCTGAGGCCAACTCATTGTAAATATCGGCCGCTGCCTTCGTCTCGGCGATATGCACTGGAATATGTTTCTCATCAAGTAGATCTAGTGTTTCCTGACACGTTTGCAGCGCCAGCCACATTCCCCGGCTTAGAACAATTGTTTGACTGCCATTGTCGAGTAACTCTTCAACATCAGCGGGTTGAATCCCGGGCACATGGTGTGTACCGGTTTCCCGCCAGTCCCATTGCCGACCGCCACCCGGCCAAAGCTTGAAATCCTTACCCTTTCCCACACCATCAACATCCATACGACCCCAGGAGATGTGATTAATAGTGGGAGACCGATACTCGTTGTTGCTCATATCTTTTACACACTAGCTCTTATAAGCCATGCCCATAGCGACAGACAAGCGATTTTCACTTAGATTACGTACGTTATTTTGAAGTTTGTCTTTAGCATTGTCACCCATCAAAAGATGAATGCCCAGGGGAGGGGGGCCATCGGCTTTCACCTTCGATGACATCATTTTAAAAAATTCAATTGATTCCTCAACTTTGACGTTCCATTGCTCAATGCTTAGCCCCACTTGTTCGATAATCGCGCGCGCATCGATCTCCGTTGCCAAAAAACTAAACGACTCGTTTTCAGCCCAGGGAACCGGATATAGAGGAGAATCTCCAGTGCCACGGAAAATATCATGGAACAACAGACGACCACCGGATTTCAAAACTCTCGCTATCTCGGAATAAAACTGATTCTTGTCAGCAATATTCATCTGTACATGTTCAGTCCAGACAATATCGAACATTTCATCTTCAAACGGAATTTCAAGTGCACTGCCTTGATGAAGCTCAACCTGATCACTCAATCCAACAAGATCAGTCAGTTTTTTCCCAACAGAAATATACTCGTCAGTCAGATCGATACCAACGACATTGCATTGATAATGATCTGCCAGGTGCCGCGCCGTACCACCCAAACCACAACCCACGTCAAGCACCAGATCAGAAGCCTGCACATTTGCAAGCTCAGCAACTTCAAGCGTCGACTCACGCCCACGGATATGAAACTCATCAACAGGCGCTAAATCATCAACCGACAGAGAACCAATGTCCTTACCCGCTAAATCTAACGCAGCTTCGATTTTTTCCATGATGCCATCGAAGCCATAATGTTTATCTACCAAGTCATCAATGCTCATTATTTGTTCCTCTCTCTAGCTTATTCACGTTTAATATCAGACGACACTGATCCTATTGATATTTGACGAAGTATCATAGTAGGTTACTAATCACTCCGTAGCAAAATCACTACACAATGCGTACATTTAATTACGTGTTTATATTGACATATACGGCAATATATATACATAATTAAATATGCTGACTGATACTCAATTACGTGAAGTTTTTCATTTTAGTTTTCTCGATAGATTACTAAGAATATCCGATCCTGATATGTATGTGCTCAAGGAAGGCGTTAATTTGCGCTTTTTCTTCCATAGCCCACGTTATTCAGAAGATATAGATTTAGATGTACTTGCCGGCAGTGTCGATACCTTGAGAAAGAATGGTTATAAAATATTGCAGGATGGCGCATTCAAACGCAGTTTACGTACATACGGGATCACTGATATTGATGTGAACGATCCAGCAAAAGCTAAACAAACGGAAACAACACAGCGCTTCAGACTTGGGCTGATTACAACGGCGAATCAGCGCCTTCCAACCAAAGTTGAGTTTTCCCGACACACCAATCCTGGCAAAAGCCATCTAAATGAAATGGTTGACCCTGAAATTGCCCGACAATATCGCAAACTCTCTTATCACTGTAATCACTATTCAGGTGAAGACGCAGTTCTGCAGAAAATTCAGGCACTGGCTGGTCGGCCTGCCACGCAGGCACGTGATGTTTTTGACCTTAATATTTTACAGGCCGGTGGATACGCAAATTCAATTAAATCGAACAAGAACATAACAAAACAACTGCGGAAGGAAGCAAGTGAAGCGCTTATGTCATTAACGTTTGATGATTACAGAGGTCATGTCGTGGAGTTTATCGATCCAGATAATCGGGCATATTATGATTCCTCGTCAGTCTGGCAACAGCTTCAGGACACTATCTTGGATTTACTTGATTATGCTTGATGTATTTAATAACAAAGATTTTATTATTTTTACAACGCGTGAATATGCGAATTATCAAAAATTATCCATCTCGGCAGCTTCTAAAAAATTATCACGACTAAAAAAAAATAAACTACTGAC
>CAZDFI010000062.1:4989-15900 GCA_964504725.1 uncultured Enterobacteriaceae bacterium | reverse complement strand
CCTTATCTTTTCTTGCCTGATCACGCTTTGCCACTAATGATTGGATTTCATCATCTGATAGTCCCGACGTATCTGTACCCACACCACGTTTCAGATATTCATCAGGTGATTCCTCTAATAAGCCTAAAATACCCGCAAGCTTTTTTAATGTGGATGCCAGTTTACTTACTTTTTCCGCCTGGGCTTTTTCCGCCTGGGTCTTTGCCGAATCACTGTCCTTGATTCGGTTAATTTCACGCGCCACCTCATGCAATAAGGCAATGGCTTTTGGGGTGTTAAAGTCATCGTCCATGACTTCATTAAAACGTGTCAAATAAGCTGTATCGACTTCATCTTGTATATTTATCCCGCGTAAGGAGGTGTATAAACCTTTTAGTGCGGCTCTGGCTTCATCCAGATTATTTAGTGAATAGTTCAGTGGACTTCGGTAATGACTTGCCAGTATGAAAAAACGAATTTCCTCTGGTTTATATTTTTTCAAAACTTCACGAACGGTAAAAAAATTGTTCAGTGACTTAGACATTTTTTCTTCATCAATGCGTACAAATCCATTATGCATCCACAAATTGACAAATGGCTTTCCTGTCGCGCCTTCTGACTGGGCAATTTCATTTTCGTGATGTGGGAACTGCAGATCTTGCCCGCCACCATGAATATCGAAATGATCTCCCAAACAATGTGTCGACATTGCTGAACATTCAATATGCCAACCCGGTCTGCCTGGCCCCCAGGGGGATGCCCAATCAGGTTCATTCGGCTTGCTGGCCTTCCAAAGCACGAAATCCAGCGGATCGTCCTTGGCTTCCTGCACCTCGACGCGCTCTCCTGCTCTTAGTTCATCAATCTTCTTACCGGATAATTTGCCATAATCTGAAAATGCACTGACATCATAAAACACATCTCCATTATCCGCAGCGTAGGCATATTTATTCTCTATTAACTTCTCAATCATGCTAATAACTTGCGACATATGTTCCGTGGCTTTTGGCTCTGCATCAGGAGATTTCACCCCTAGTGAGGTGGCATCTTCATTCATTGCAGAGATAAATCGCGCGGTCAAATCAGAGATATCTTCACCATTTTCGTTGGCGCGGTTGATAATCTTGTCATCTATATCGGTAATGTTTCGTACATAAGTGACATCCAGGCCTATCGACCGCATGTACTGCGAGACCATATCAAAGACCACCATGACACGCGCATGACCAATATGGCAGAAGTCATAAACCGTCATGCCGCAGACATACATGCGTACCTTGCCCGGTTCAATCGGCTTGAATTCCTGTTTTTTGCCGGTCAGACTGTTAAATATTCTCAACATAACATTTAATTTTGAATTATTAAGGCCGCGCATCTTAGCGAAAACCCCATCTCCCCACAATCAATCCTGAACATTGATATTCTCCCTCACACATAATTATGGCTGCGGTACTAATAGCTTTATCATACACTGCTACTTTGCCAAACTTGGCATACGATTTATACCTAACGGAGAAATAGCTATGAAGGTCAGATTGATTACCAGCCATGGGGAGATGGTCCTGTCGCTGAATAAAGAGAAAGCGCCCTTAACCGTTGAGAATTTTATATCCTATGTACGAAGTGGCCATTATAACGGCACTATTTTTCATCGTGTCATCAACGACTTCATGATCCAGGCTGGCGGGATGGATGCCGACATGAATGAAAAAGCTACAAATACTTCTATTAAGAATGAAGCGAATAATGGGTTAAACAACTTGCAAGGCACGATTGCGATGGCGAGAACATCAGATCCACATTCGGCCAGCGCCCAGTTTTTTATTAACACCAATGATAATGCTTTCCTGGATTTTAGTGCGGAAACAGATGATGGTTGGGGATATTGTGTCTTTGGTGAAGTGGTTGATGGCATTGAAACAGTCGAAAAAATAGAAGAAACATCGACGACATCCAGGAGCGGACATCAGGATGTTCCAGCAGAAACCATTGTCATCACGCATGCTGAAATCATCGAAGAATAAAAAAGTAATTCTCCATGACCATTCTGTTTATTTCGGATCTCCATCTCTGTTCTGAAAGACCGCAAAAAGTTAAGCTATTTAAAGAACTGTTACGAGGCCCGGCCAGAAAAGCTGAATCACTCTACATTCTGGGAGATTTGTTTGAGGCCTGGGCTGGAGACGATGATATCACCCCGCCACATGAAGAAATTATCAGTGAGTTGGCTGACTATTCGAAATCTGGCCACAAGCTGTTCATTATGCGTGGCAACCGCGATTACCTGATGAGTCGTCAATTTGCAGATAAGACAGGAGGTCAGTTGTTAAATGATGAGACTCCGATCACTTTGAATGGAGAAAAAATCCTTTTAATGCACGGCGATACACTGTGTACGGAAGATATTAAATATCAGGTTTTTCGCCGGCTTGTAAATAATGTATTTTCAAGAAATTTCTTCATGTGCTTTCCGTATAACTTGCGCACAAAAATCTGGCATAAGATCAGGAGTGCAACTAAAAAATCAGCACAAGATAATTCAGGGGATCTGACGGATGTCTATCAACCCACAGTCGAAAAGATGATGAAAAAGCACGGTACCTTGCATTTGATACATGGTCACACTCATCGACAAGCGGTGCATGTATTCAAACTTGACGGGCAAGATGCAACAAGAATCGTGTTAGGTGACTGGATCCAGGAAGACAGTGTTCTTGTTGCCGACGATAATGGTCTTAGATTAGTTGGTGTTAAAGAATATATCGCTAGCTGCTAAAGATCATCTCCTACGCCAGTACCCCTACAATCGTCATGATTCCCAGGATTGTTAGCCAGACGATCAACGTTCTATTAATCAATGCTTGCGATGCTCTGATCCAGCAGCTTCTGTCAACATTCTCTTCCTGAATCTCTGTCTCCGGGCGATAATGCAATGCACCTAACCCTGAAGCTATCAGAATGGCTTCGTTTACCAGAAAGGAACCATCCTCGTTGTCTCTCCATGCCTCAACTGCCTCTATCATATTTCCTGCCAATGCGTTCCCCAAAGCAAACAAACGAGTAGAAGGCCAATCTAGAATTTGATTCAGATGTCTGGCGGAATCAGCATAGGCACCATGTATGTCCTGATGTTTGGATTTTAGGCTATTTGCCAGTCGGTATAGCATCGCGCCAAATGGGCCAAGCATTATAAACCAGAAAATTACTGCATAAAGACGTTCATTGGCTTCAATAAAGATACGACCAATGATTTCCTCTTCATCCTTGTCAGGATCAGGTGCCGCTACCGCATGACAAAGCTCTCCCGCGTAATGTCTGGCTTGCACATCATCTTCTGCATCCAACGCTTCCACATAAGCAGTCAGGGTTTGATTGAGGAAAACTGGCCCAATAGAATTTAGTAATACGGCCAGCGCAAACAGATAACTTAATGGGAAAAATATATTTTTCAGACCGTAATCAATCAACAGAACAAGTATCAATGGGCCAGCCAATGTCAAGATGATGCCACCTGCACTGTTCCAATATCTGGATTGAACAAGTTTATTTTCCAGCCAGTCGCTATACCGACTAAACCATTTCAGCCGCCGAACATCATCCAGCACACCCAGAAAATATTCCAGGCCTAATCCACACAATAGAATAATCAAGGTCATGTCTGATGCCTCACGCTATAAAGAAACGATTTAAACTTCCTGATACCTGAAAATCATAGTGATAAATAATAATCATCCCAATTGAACATCGGACCCGGATCAGTTTTTCTGTTTGGTGCGATATGACAATGTCCGGTGATCCTGTCCTTTGTAATTTTAGGCCAATATTGCATGATTGCACCTGTTATCTGTGTGAGTGTTTCATATTGCGCCTGTGTAAAGTCTCTGCTGTCACAACCCTCCAACTCTATGCCTATGGAATAATCATTACAGTTTGCCCGACCTTCGAATTCGGATTCACCTGCATGCCATGCACGTTGACTAAACGGCACATATTGAGTAAGCAACCCCTGCCGGTTAATCAGTATATGTACAGAGACCTTGTGTGAAGCGATTTCCTTAAAGTAAGGGTGATGGTTTGGATCCAGTGTGTTGGTAAATAGCTGATCAATATAATCACCGCCAAATTCATCGGGGGGCAAACTGATGCTATGGATCACTAATAGATCTATTTCCGTGTTCTCAGGGCGCTGATCACAATTGGGGGAAATGACCTTACTAATACCTTCAAGCCATTCACCCTGGTCATCAATTTGTAATTCAGTCATTGTCTTTCGTGTCTGCAACCATCGTGCTAGGCTAAACGAATTCAACAAAACTGACAAAAAATATCTTCAAGTTATGTGTCGCCTTGCTGCTTATTTAGGTCCTGAGATATCACTAGGCAGGTTTCTGATGGAACCTGCCCATAGCCTTTATCGGCAGTCCTGGGAGCCTAAGGAAATGGATGAGGCCGTTCTGAATGCGGATGGCTTTGGCTTTGGCTGGGTCAATCAATCGAAGCAGATAGCGATTTATACCAGTACGCAGCCTATATGGTCAGATACAAATCTCACGAGCCTGTCTAATTCATTGCATAGCCACTATTGGCTGGCAAATGTACGCAGTGCCACACCAGGCCAGCAAATTACTCAAACCAATACGCATCCCTTTAAAATTGACCAGCTATTGTTTACCCATAATGGCTATATCGAGAATTTTAATCCAAAGATCAGATCAATTTTTCATGATGTTCTGGATGCCTCAATACAGGCTGATATCCAGGGCAATACTGATTCGGAGTATTTATTCGCATTGCTGCGACAGCAATTATATCAGACTTCAGACATTGCTCAGGGGATCCGCGCAATGTTGTCAATGCTTCCGGAAATCGTTACTGATGAGAAAGTATTACTCAATCTGATCATTGGTGACGGATCTAAATTCTATGTTTTACGACATGCAATTAACGGCCAATGCCCATCGCTATACTATAGCGTAGACGAAGAAGGTTTCCCCGAAGCGATTGTCATTGCCTCCGAAGCCCTGACCGAATCCGGAAAGTGGCAAACTGTCCCGGAACATAGTTACAGTACGATTGCCCATTCGCTGATCAATAAGAATACATTTCCAGACTTCATTTCATTGTGAATCTTGCATTTTTGACTGAACAATTTTCTACCTACCAACAGAAGTTATTGAGCTTGTGTGAAAAATATCCTGAGGATTTCAAACTTCAATATCATCCCGATCTAAGCCCGTTGGGATGGCACCTGGGCCATTGCGTCTACACTGAAATTTACTGGATCAGAGATCAACTTTTAGGGCAAGCGCCACTGGATCAGACACTGAAATCACATTACGTCCCGGAATTGGCGAAAAAATCAGACCGTGGGGAAACCTTACCCGAGCATCCAGATCTTTTTCAGTGGGCCAGTGAGAATCAACAGGAAAATCTGGCGTTGATTGATCAATATCAAAATTCAAATTCAGGTTCAAATAACCACTCGCTAATGCAAAATCATTTCTTGCTTCATTTTCTGATTCAGCACTACGCACAGCATTTTGAGATCATGCATATGATTCTTATGCAAAGGGCTTTACAAAATTCAGTGCATTTTAATGTCCAGCAGCCGCTTATAAGCAGCGAAATAAACACTTCATCAGTCGTATTAAATGCTGGCAGTTACACGATTGGGTCACGCACAGATTTCCTGCCCTATGATAATGAATATCCTCCCCATGAATTTAAAACGGGGACTGTCAAAATCGCAGATAAGCCAATCAGTAATAGTGAATTTCTATTATTCATGGAGGAATCAGGCTACCAGAAGCCAGAGTACTGGAGTCAGGAAGGTTGGCACTGGAATGAAAAACAAATCGACGACCCTTGCCCCGAATTCTGGTTAAAAGACAGCCAGCAAAACTGGTTTGGTGTCGATATTCATGGGCCACATGATCTTGATCCTGAACATTCCGTTTGGGGTATAAATTATTTTGAAGCCCAGGCCCTGGCCAATTGGGCAACTGCTCATTTTGCTCACAAACACGCCCGGCTACCGCACGAATATGAATGGGAAGCAGCAAATCAGGATAATTGCCTGAGAAACACAGGGCAAGTCTGGGAATGGTGTCAAAACAACTTTCATCCTTATCCAGGATTTGATGCATTTCCTTATAAGGGTTATTCCGTACCTAATTTTGATAATTCGCACTTTGTCATGAAAGGCGCCAGCCGATACACGCAAGAGGTGATTAAACGCAGTAGTTTTAGAAATTATTATCAACCCGATAAACGACACCAGTTTGCTGGATGTCGATTAATATTTGAATAAGGTTTCATTGTCAGTTGATTTATCATACCTATTTCCTGCATCCTTAATGCTGGATCGATCCAAAGGATTTCACTATGCAAGCATTACACAACCTGCTCGATAAGCTCAGCGGGATTATCTGGGGCGAATATGTCCTTATCCCTTTGCTTACCCTGGTGGGTATCTACCTGACGCTCGGCCTGAAGGCCATGCCCTGGAGACTGATACCACATGCATTTTCGATGCTTTGGCAAAGTCGTACACCAGATACAGAAATTAAAGGTGATATCTCCCCATTTCAGGCCTTAATGACGGCGTTATCGGCCACGATTGGTACGGGCAATATCGCAGGTGTAGCAACTGCAATTTATTTTGGTGGCCCCGGTGCTATTTTCTGGATGTGGGTTATCGCGCTGTTTGGTATGGCAACCAAGTACGCAGAGGCCGTTCTGGCAGTGAAATATAGAGAGGTCGATGCACTCGGTAACTATGTCGGCGGCCCCATGTATTACATCAGGAATGGCCTGGGCAAAAACTGGGCATGGTTAGGATCGGGTTTTGCCCTTTTTGGAATGATTGCTGCCTTTGGCATTGGTAACATGGTGCAATCAAATACCGTCGCAAGTGAGCTAAATGCTTCTTTTCAAGTACCAACATGGATGACAGGCATTGTCATGGCAACACTGACGGGTGCTGTTATTTTGGGCGGTATCAAACGTATTGCCAAAGTTGCAGAAAAACTTGTTCCCTTCATGGCTTGTGCTTACATTATTGGTGCACTCATTATCATCCTTCTGAATATTTCCGGGGTGCCTGCTGCCTTAAAATTAATTGTTAGTGATGCATTTACTGGCACCGCTGCTGAAGGTGGTTTCTTAGGTGCCACGGTTTTAATGGCAATTCGCTGGGGTTTTGCCCGAGGTATATTTTCAAACGAGGCAGGTCTGGGCAGCGCAGCAATTGCTCATGCCGCAGCCAGGACAAACAATCCGGTTCGCCAGGGGATGATAGCCATGCTTGGCACTTTTATCGATACCATCATCATCTGCTCGATGACTGCTCTGGTCATCATCCTGACGGGTGCATGGGATAGTGGCATTAAGGGTGCGCCAATGTCGTCGCTTGCATTTAACACGGGGTTCGCGGGTGGTGGTTATATTGTGACGTTTGGTTTAATTGTTTTTGCCTTTACCACGGTACTGGGCTGGAGCTATTACGGCGAACGCTGTGCAGAATATCTATTGGGCGTAAAAGCAATCTTGCCTTACCGCATATTATGGGTGTTAGCCACGCTTGCGGGTGCCCTTGTGAAACTGGGTTTGGTTTGGGCATTGGCTGATGTACTCAATGGACTGATGGCGATTCCAAACCTGATTGCAATACTCCTGCTGAGTCCGGTTATTTTTTCCATCACCCACGAATATTTTTCCAAAAGTAATTAACAGAGTTACAAACAAGGAAATCAAACGAATGTTGTTGAAAAGTGTTGATGAAGTCGCATATCAGGCGATACATGAAGATTTAGGTGATGGCGATTTAACAGCAAATTTATTGCCTGAAGACATGCAATCAAAGGCGAGATTAATTACCCGTGAAGATGCGGTTCTTTGTGGCACCTGCTGGTTCGATAGCGTCTTCAGACAACTGGATGAGAATATAAAAATCCAATGGCATGCTAAAGATGGTGAAGATATCTTTGCAAACCAGGAATTATGTATATTAGAAGGACCTGCCCGCGCATTATTGACCGGTGAACGCACGGCAATGAACTTTGTCCAGACATTGTCAGGCACAGCGACGACTACCCGCGAATATGCCAGGATACTGGAGGGCACAACAACAAAATTACTGGACACGCGCAAGACCATTCCCGGATTAAGAGAGGCCCAAAAATATGCGGTTCGTTGTGGCGGCGGACACAATCATCGACTAGGACTGTTTGATGGTATTCTTCTCAAGGAAAACCATATTACAGCTTCCGGCTCGATTGCCAAGGCAGTCGGTGCAGCAAAAAAAAGTTATCCGGAGACGCCGGTTGAAATTGAAGTAGAAACGTTGGATGAACTAAAAGAAGCCATCGATGCCGGAACTGATATCATCATGCTGGATAACTTCTCTTTGATTGATATGCGTGAAGCTGTAGCCATCACCAATGGCCGCGCGAAGCTTGAAGCCTCAGGAGGATTTGATATGAAAGCCCTGCGCGAGACGGCAGAAACCGGGGTCGACTACATCTCTATTGGGGCACTGACCAAGCATGTCAGGGCACTGGATCTGTCAATGCGTTTTGTTAAATAAAATTTTTCGAACGATTTATTGATAAAAGAAGATTGGTGTCAGACTTAAGTCTGACACCAATAATACTTTTTACTTATCACGCTTCACGCTTCACGCTTCACTAATCACAAACCACTTTCTTTACTAAAGTTTACTTTTGACCAATTCGTAAATCTCACTGGTCTGGCCTTCTACACTTTTAAGGATCTTTTCCAGCTCTGTTGATCTTTCTTCTGCGAAAGCCTTATCTCTAATGCTACCAACATTGATGTAGACATTAAGTGCTGCACTTTTCAGAGCAGCATCTGCGGCTACAACTGCTACACCAGCATCACTGATCACATTCAAATTACCTTTTTCAGCAGCGTCTCGACACAGCCCAATGGCTTCGGCACAAGCACGTGCACAGTTAAGAGGCACGTCTGTTGCCTCCTTCAATGAAGCCTGAATTTCTTCGCTACGGACTGTCTTTTCTTCATCGGTTTCTTTTGGCAAACCATATGAAGCCATTAAACGATTGAAAACCTCAACATCAGCATGGATCATGTCAGTCAGGCGAGTGCGTAATTCCTCAGCCTGTTTGAATACATCTTTCATGTCGTCTTCAACTTCTTCATAGCCTTTCTTGCCAACTGTTAAATTACAGACCATGCTCACTAAAGCGGCTCCCATGGCCCCCATCACTGCAGCACCACTGCCACCACCTGGTGTTGGTGCACTACTGGCAAGTTCATCCAGGAAAACCTGGAGTGATTTATCTTTTATCATTAGTTCTACCTTTTTAAATAATTATTGTAACCAAACGCGGAGGATTATAAGTCAGAATTCATCATCTCCGAAATATGGATTAAATGCGGATAGTTTTGCGATCAATCATACTATTCTAGTTAATAGTAACATTCTTTTTTAATATCAATATATTAGGGATGGATAGACCTGATCTTCCGAGATTTTTCTCTAGACCCTCGTATGCTAGTATAAAGTATAAGGTGCAGACGGAAGTTGGCCACGATCAGAAAGGGTTTCTCGTATCAAAAAATAAAAAAAACGAAGCGTCGCAATTAATTACATGAAAAATAAAAACATAAGCCATTAAATTAGAGGAATCATCATGAAAAAGTTACTTTTCCAGTTAGACACCGATGCCCATCCTGCTGTATTTGATACAGTTGTCGCCTATGATGGGGGAGCAGATCATGTCATTGGACACGGGAATTGTACCCCAGACAACGTCACGCCCCTGGTCGAGGGAGCCATTTTCACACGTGCACCCAAGGAAAAAAAATACACCGCTATGTTTGTCGGGGGTAGCGATATGATGGCCGGGGAAGCTTTGTTCAAGGCCGTACAAAATAATTTTTTTGCAGATTTCCGCGTTTCTATCATGCTAGACAGTAATGGTAGTAACACTACTGCTGCTGCAGGTGTTGCCAAACTCATGACCAGTGGCGACATTGCCGGGAAAAAAGCGGTTATCCTTGGCGGGACTGGGCCTGTCGGGCTGCGTGCCGCAGTCATGATGGCCAAAGAAGGTGCAGAGGTAACCATCACATCTCGTAAAATGGCTCGTGCCGAGCAGGCGTGTAAAGACATCAAGACAAGTTTTGACGTTGATGCGACAGCCGTTGAAGCCGCAGATAATAATGCACGTGGCAAAGCTATAGAGGATGCTCAGGTGGTTTTTGCCACAGGGGCAGCAGGAATTGAATTACTCGAACCTCATCATTGGCAAGACAATGCAAATCTGGAATTAATCGCCGATGCGAATGCAACCCCGCCCCTGGGCATTGGCGGTACTGAGATGTTTGATCGCGGCGAAGAAAGAAATGGCAAGATCATCTGGGGAGCCATTGGCTTTGGCACATTAAAATTGGCACTGCATCGTGCAAGTATTGAGAAGTTGTTCGAAAGTAATGACCAGGTTTTTGATGCTGAAGAGATTTTCGCTTTAGCCAGGGAAATGGCATAATTTTTTTCGTTCTATGTAGTGGAATCGTGCTCAACTTCATGCTCATGGCAAATTGATGTTCAAACTGAAAATAAATCTGAGTAAAAACTCTTTTTTATTTCCTACGCTGTATTTTTTAGCGTTACTCATATGTGATGGTGTTTGGTGTAATGGTGCCTGGGCAGCTAGCTATGAAGAAGGTAAGCAAGCTTATCTCGCAAAGGATTACCAAACAGCCCTGGCAATTCTAAAGCCACTTGCTGAAACCGGAGATTCTCAGGCACAAGTCACACTGGGAATAATGTATGATTTTGGGCATGGGGTTAGTAAAGACCAAACGGAAGCGATCAAATGGTACATCAAGGCAGCAGAACAAGGCATTCCCGTTGTCCAACATGATGTTGGTGTTAAATATTTT
>CAZDFI010000062.1:0-4979 GCA_964504725.1 uncultured Enterobacteriaceae bacterium | reverse complement strand
CTTATTGGTGGGAACAGTCTGCCAACGCTGGTTTGGCCGATTCTCAGTTTAATCTGGGGCTATTATATTATCGAGGTATCGGCCTGGAAATCGATTATAAAAAGGCATCTTCCCTTTTTACGTCCGCAGCTGTGCAAGATCACCCGCATGCACAGTACAGTCTCGCTGTTATGTATGCTTTTGGTCAGGGTCTGGGTAAGGACTACAGGCAAGCACTGCAATGGTTCAGAAAGTCTGCAAGTCATGATGTTGCCCAGGCTCAATTTAATCTGGGTGTATTTTACGAAAACGGATATGGTCTTGATAAAGATCTGGCAACAGCGAAGCAGTGGTACGGCCTCGCGGCTAAAGGTGGTTTAAAAGAGGCAAAATCAAAACTTACTGAACTTGAGCAGGCAGGCGATGACACAATTCAACATCCTGATGTCACTGATCTGGTAGACAATCAACCAGACAAGGTGAGCGCTGTACCATCTCGTGATAACAATATTAGAAGAGAAGATTGGGTCAAGCAACAATCTGGAGATTCCTACACACTCCAGCTTTCAAGCATGCTCGAGGAAAAGGACATCGTAAATTTCATTCAGAAATATCAATTAGCAGAAAATGCTGCATATATTGAAGTTGTCATTAAAGGCACAACAAGGTACAACGCGCTATACGGAAGTTATACGACATATGAAGAAGCAAAAAAAGCAGCCACTTCTCTTCCCGAAGGTCTGGGTAAAAACAAGCCTTGGGTAAGAAATTTTGGCATCTTGCAAGGATTAATAAAACAAAGATGAAAAAATATTCTATTAACCAGTACTATTTTGATTTAACCACATAGTTTGGGAAGAGATTTTTATGTCAATATTCAACGATATTTTGACAGGAGAAGAGGAAGATCTGGTCAAAATATTTTACATTTTCAATAAAAAAGATGACCACGATGACAACAATATCAATCTTGCTTCCACTGCTAAAAAACTCAGACTACAGCCAGAACAGCTGACCATTGCTCTCGGCTTTAACCGGAAGGCCAGGGGACTAGATGATATTGCTTCTGTACTTGGTTATGACAGTTTTGAATCACTGACTAAAGAAAGAAATGAAATATATATCAATGATGTCTATGAAAAGATTTCCCTGGAAAATATCCTGATGCTTTACAGCATAGTAAGAGATGACAATGAAATGTTGCAGGTAATGCAATATCTTTTGAAAAATAGACTAGAAAATATAGAATCCAGGATAGAAGCCACCGTAAGTTCGCTTATAATTGAAAAATACAAAACTGAGATGCGAGCTGTTTACGCTGACAAAATCGCTGATATCGACTTTGCAGAGGAAAGACTCAATAATGTGGAAAGCGGATTCAGAGCTTTGTTAAACGAAGCCTGCATTATTACTGAGAGCAGGTTAATACCAGCAGGAGATATTTTTTTTAGGGGAACTATTTTGCCTGAGGAAAAACGAAAATTGTTAAGTAAAAATTTGATTCCTGTAGAGTTGGTTGAATCTCGTCTACAAGATAAAGATATCTCACAGCAAGAGAGACAGATGCTGAAAGATTTTCTCACACTCAATCACAAAAATAATACTGGCTGAACGGTTAACTAATGATTCGTTTTACTGAATTACTCACTGCCAGCGACGCGGACCTCGTCAATAATTTTTATAAAGTAAAATCTGATCCGTCAATAGACTTTATAAAAAATATAAACAATATTGCCGCACAACTGGATCTTAATCACTCACAGATCGTTTGTGCAATCGGTTTTAACAAAAACATACGGGATCTAACTGATATCATTACGGTACTCGGTTTCAAGTCATATAAGCTCATGACCTATCGCCGTAACGAATTGTTCACAACGGATACCTACCATCAGTTGGGTGTAGATAATATCCTGGATATTTATTCAGAACGACTGGAAGATAAAGAAATTCTTGAAACATTAAGAGAATTACTTCAATCTCGTCTCGAGCATATCGAGGCTGACATAGAGAAGATGGGCAACCCAGGTCATGTGATGAGTTACCGTATGGAAATTCACTCAATTTATCAATTAGGGATTGCTGACAAAAACTTTGCTGAAGAAAGATTAAAAAAAGATATTGGGAAATACCGTCACATGGCAAGTGAGATAGACGAAATGATCAGCGCAAATATCTTCCCGCCCAGCAATTTCTTTTTTATGGATACTATTTCGCCCGATGAAAAGAAAGCGCTGATAAATCATAAACACATTTCATTCGATATGATAAAAAATCGTTTAAAAAACACGAAAATTTCGGCGGACGAAAGAGAAATGCTGGAAGAATTCGTTTAAGAATTTCAGAAATAGAGGAAATTTTCCTACCAGTAAATTCAATTTATCCATTTCATTAGTATTTACAAATAGTTATTCTCCCCACCTTGGATAAGCAATAGTATTTCTTGCCAGTGGATCTCTGGACTTGAGTTGATAGTTATAACCTCAAGTTGTTTGTCATACGAATTTCTATCCCCTTGAAGGGTCCCGGGGGCACCTTCCTGTTGGGGGAATTTTTTTAATGAAAAATTGTTGTACGCGTAATGGTAGCTTGTTCGGTATCGTAATATTTACTCTCATTTACAGCAGCCATCTCCTTGCTGAAGAAACTGGTATGGTTCAACACGAAACTATCGAGGTGATTGGGATTACACCTGCCCATGGTATTGGCTTGCCAGAAGATATGATCCCCTATTCTATTCAAACAGCCACCGCAGAAGATATCGAACGAAGTCAAAGCCTTGATCTGAGCCAATTCCTTAATCGCAATCTTGGAAGCGTGACCATCAACGAAGCGCAAAACAATCCATTACAACCAGATATTCAATATCGTGGTTTTACATCTTCAGCTTTACTCGGGCTTCCACAGGGCCTCGCTGTCTATCAAAATGGTGTTCGCGTTAATGAGGCCTTTGGCGACATAGTCAACTGGGATTTGATTCCGAAATCCTCTATCTCAAGTATCAACCTGATAGGCGGTGCTAATCCCTTGTTTGGTCTAAACACACTGGGCGGCGCAATCTCTATCACCACAAAAAATGGTTTCACCCATGAAGGACACAGCCTTGAGGTTTATGGCGGTTCATATGAGCGTGTCGTATCAACCATTGAAAGTGGTGGAAATAATGGAACCTGGGGCTATTTCTTTACTGGTAGTTATTTTGATGAAGAAGGCTGGCGTGATGCTTCAGAATCTGATGCACTCAATTTATATGGTGCGATCAGTTGGCGAGGAAGTGACAGTACGCTAGATCTTACGATCAATCGTGGCGATACTGAATTAGTAGGCAATGGCCCTGTTCCTGTTGAATTAGAGGCGATTGACAGAAGTGCTATTTTTACGTCCCCTGACATCACCGAGAATGACATGTATTTGCTCAATCTCGAAGGGACACATTGGCTCAATGATGATACACAACTCGCAAGCAATATCTTTTACCGTAGCAATGACACGAGTTCATTTAACGGTGATGGGACAGAGTTTGAACAATGTGATGATGGTTTTTTGCATGAGTGGGATGAAGACGATGATGATGCCAATGGCAGCGAGGAATGTAATGCTGGCGAGGGTGAAATTGTCATCGATCAAAATGGCATTCCAATCCCCAACACAGTCGCTGGTGCAGATTTAGATGCCATCAATAATATCAGCAGTCGTGATCAAGAAAGCTTTGGTGGTAACGTACAGACATCTTTTCTGAATGATCTGTTTGATCACCAGAATTCCCTGATCATCGGAACCTCATACAATCAGGCATTAGCTAGTTTTGGCGCAGTCGTCGAAACTGCTTCATTAAATACCGATAGAAGTACCTCAGGGACAGGATTATTTGCAGTTGCAGATGGGACGCAAATTAAAACTCATACTCGAACTTGGTCCATATATTTGACAGACACATTCTCGATCACGGATGAAATAACCTTGACGCTCTCTGGTCGCTACAACAATACCAGCGTCAAGATCGGTGATCGTAGTAATACGAATCCATTGGTCGACCCTGACGACCCTGGCGCCTTAAATGGTGAACATGATTATGAGCGATTCAATCCTGCTGTTGGTTTGAACTGGTCATTCCACCCGAATGTCGTAGCCTATGGTAGCTATAGTGAATCAGCTCGTGCACCAACCACGGTCGAGCTGTCATGCGCCGACCCAGATGCCCCCTGTAACCTTCCTAATGCATTTCTTGCCGATCCACCATTGGATCAAGTCGTCACAAAGAGTTTCGAGGGCGGTCTACGAGGGACATTAAACTCCGGCATTAAATGGAACGTAGGAGCATTTCACAGTATCAATAATGATGACATTATTTTCATCAGTACCGGTGGTATCACCTCGAATGAAGGTTTCTTTGACAACATCGGTAATACCAAAAGAATTGGTATCGAGCTTGGCGCTTCGGGTACATGGGGGAAACTCGACTGGTTTACAAACTATAGCTATCTCGAAGCAACCTTCGATGACAGCTTTACATCAAGCAGCCCCAATAACCCTTTTGCTGATGCAAACGGTGATATTGCCGTTGAAGAAGGTGACAGGATTCCTGGTCTACCGGAACATAACCTGAAAATTGGTGGTGATTATTACATCACAGATAAACTTACCATTGGTTCTGATCTAGTTTATAACTCAGATCAATATTTCCGTGGTGATGAAGCAAACCTTCTGGATACAATAGACGGACATATCGTCGTCAATGCCAGGACTTCGTATCAGTTAAATAAAAATATCTCAATTTTCGCTAACGTAAATAATTTGTTTGATTCTGACTACGAGACCTTTGGGCTGTTAGGTGACCCAAGTGAAATATTGGCCGGATTTAGCAACCCAAGATTTGTCGGTGTCGGTGCCCCAATCTCTGCTTATGTAGGCATGAAGATAGATTTCTGAATAACAAACTCCCTTCTCCTGTATTAATATTCACGGGCACCTTAGATGTGCCCGTTTTTTATGTACAAGGA